>JAVVGB010000061.1:0-6325 GCA_032249315.1 Thermoproteota archaeon | reverse complement strand
AATTTCTATTCCATTAATTTTAATTTTTTTAATTTTACCTTTTATTCTTAATTTTGTATTAATAAACATAAATATAAATTTGATAAAGAATATAAATATTCTTATCTTTTTCTTTTTTATAATACTATACATTTCTTTTTTCTTTTTGTATAAAAGTTTTTTAAGAAACAAAGATCTAAAAATTTTAGAATATGTTACTTTATTTTGTTTAATTTCTTCTTCAATTATTTTCTCAATTAGCTTATATACGTTGGATCTTTTTCTTAGCTTAGAAAATATAAATAAAATTTATGTTGCAAGATTGATCCAAGGTTATTCGTATCTTTATTATTCTTTTACTTTTCCTTATGTTTATTTGATAAACTTCATTTATGAAGAAATTGTTAAATTGGAAAAGGAATTAGCTTTAAAATGGACGATAGTTTAGATAAGGTTGCATATGAAGTAAGAAAATGTACAAAATGTCCTTTACATTTAAATAGAAAAAATGCTGTTCCAGGAGAAGGAAATCCAAGAGCAAAAATTATGTTTATTGGTGAAGCTCCTGGTTATAATGAAGATGTTCAAGGAAGACCCTTTGTAGGAGCTGCAGGAAAACTTTTAACTCAATTAATAGAAGAGATTTTAAATTTGAAAAGAGAAGAAGTCTTTATAACAAATGTAGTAAAATGCAGACCTCCTGAAAATAGAGATCCTAAGGAAGAAGAAATAGTTGCATGTTCGCCTTATTTGGATAGGCAAATAATTTTGATCAAGCCTGAAATAATTGTTACTTTGGGAAGACATTCTGCAGGTTACATTTTTAAAAAGGCAGGAATAGATTTTAAAGGAATAACGCATGTTCGAGGAAAAATTTTTAAAATTAAACTTTTTAATTTGAACTTTACTTTAATACCTACTTATCATCCTGCCGCAGCATTATATAATCCTCAGTTAAAATCTGAGTTAATAGAAGATTTTAAGAAAATTAAGGAGGTTTATTATAAAGAAAGAAAGGGATTGGAAAGTTTTTTTAGGTAATGTTTATCTTATAAAGTATGGAAAGGACATTTGTTTTAATAAAGCCAGATGCTGTACAAAGAGGCTTAATAGGAGAAATAATAGCAAGAATTGAAAGGACTGGCTTAAAAGTAGTTGCTTTAAAAATGGTTAAGCCAACAAAAGAACAAGCTTTAAAATTCTATCCTTCAGATGAACAATGGCTAATTTCTGTTGCAAATAAGTCTTTAACAGTTTATAAGCAGTTAGGTTTAGATCCAAAGAAGGATTTTGGTACCGATGATCCTGTGGAAATAGGTAAAATAATAAAAGATTGGCTAGCAGATTTTTTGGCTTCTGGACCATGCGTAGCAATAGTAATAGAAGGTAACAGGGCTGTTGAAGTTGTAAGGAAAATAGTTGGTGCTACAAGACCTTATGAAGCTGAGCCTGGAACTATAAGAGGAGATTTTTCAACGGATAGTCCTGAACTGGCAAACATTTTAAAGAGACCATTAAGAAACCTTGTTCATGCAGCTGATAGCAAAGAAGTAGCTGAAAAAGAAATAAAGTTCTGGTTCAATGATAATGAAATAATAAACTATAAAAGAGCTGATGAAGGAATAATATACGGTCTTTAAAGCTTCAATTCCATAACATAAGCATCAGTACCATCAGGATAATATTTACTTTTAATTCCCTTTATTTCAAAATTAAATTTCTTATACAGCTTTATTGCTTCAAGATTGTTAGTTTTTACTTCTAAAACTACTTTTTTAATTCCCTTTTCTTTTGCTTTATTTAACAATTCTTTCATTAAATTGGTTGCAATTCCTTTATTTCTAAATTCAGGCAAAACTGCTATGCTATAAATATGGCAATGATCATTTTCCAATGTAGCAGAGATATAACCTAAAATTTTTCCTTTGTGCTCAGCTACCAAGAAAAACTCTGGATAGCTTAACAAAAGTTCTATTATTAAATGTTTTGAAAAAGCTTCTTCTTTAAAGCAAATATTCTCTATTCTAAAAATCTCATCAACATCTAATAAACTTGCTTTTCTTATTGTTGTTTCAATATATTTTAATTTTTTATGAAATATAATTTTTTAATGAAAGAAGCTGAACTTGTTTTAAAAGAAATTGAAAGTTTAGCTAAGGAAAATAATCTTCCCATTATAGGAAGAGATAGGGGAAATGTTATGGTTAGCTTCTTAAGAAAGTATAATGTAAAAAATCTTCTTGAGATAGGAACTTTGGTAGGTTATTCTGCCATATTAATTGCAAGCAGTACTGGAGCGAACGTTACTACGATAGAAATTAACGAAGAAAGAGCTAAAGAAGCTATTAGAAATATAAAAAGAGCTGGTTTAGAAAATAAAATAAAGGTTATAATTGGAGATGCTCTTGATATAATACCTAAATTAAATGATACGTTTGATTCGATGTTTATTGATGCGGAAAAATCACAATATTTAAAATATTTAATGTTGGCTGAACCTAAGTTGAAAACAGGAGCAATAATAATAGCTGATAATGTGAAGAAGTTCAGAAACGAAATGGAAGATTATTTGAATTACGTAAGGAATAACAAGCTTTATGAAAGCTTCACAGTTGAAGTTGAAAATGATGCCTTAGAAATAAGTATAAAGAAGTTTTAGGGAATGGTTAGGTATTAAGATTTATGGTTAACCTAGCTAATAATTGTTGCTATTTTCTCTTTCGAATGAAGATTTTATAACCAAAAACTACATAAACAATTGTATTACAATTACCCATAGAAGTAGTTTATCTTATAATGGGGGCGATTGTAGTCTTCTATATTTTATAACATATCCGATTGGTATAGACCATATTACGGCTACAATGGAGAACATTAAGAATAATATAGGGGAATTGAAGAAATCATATACAAATGCGGATATCCCAATTAATATACCAAGTAGTATCCACGGCAAGTTAAGTAGCAAGTTGAAAGGTCTAAGTTGGCTTTTAGTTAATATTTTTGTTAGTTCGTAATGTGGTCTAAATTTATACCACGGAATTTCCAAGATTCTACCAGCTTCATATAATCTAATAGCCCATAGACCAAATATTATGAAGAATAAAGAGGCACCTATTCTAATAATCGAGTACAACAAAGATGGTGTATATCCATCCAATCCTCCTAAATGATATTCTATAGCTGAAGCAATAACTATTACAATTATTCCTATAATAAAATACTTGCTTATGTCAAACTTTTTTATAGAGATAAAGCTTTCCAGTTTAACAGGTTTGCCTAAAATAGATTTAATCGATATTATAGCTATAATGATGCCTGCTAGAATAAAAAGAATAGAAAATGCCAATAATGCTAAACGGGTACTTGCCTCTCCAAGCTGTTCTGATCTTACTCTTGAAATATCAACGATGCCTGTTATTAAACCGATTATTGCAATTGATGCAAATATTATAACTAGTACACTAATGAATAAAGCAAAATAGTAAAATAGCTTAGTTATTTTTGCAGGTAATGTAATTTGTATAAAATCTTTAAGTCTCGATTTATTACTAAATTTACTTACCATGGACTTAAAGTTTATTATCCTTATTGGATGTTAAACTTCTACGCTTCATATATTTATCCAATATCGATTTAGCTGAAATTATAAGTACAAAAATACCCATCAAAAGAAAGAAGACGAATATTGCTAATGTAGATAAACTATACCCTTCTTTTCCAAATGTTTGTGCTATCGCATGTCCCAATGGACTAAAGACTGGTTCTAAGGGAATCTCTGGTTTTGCTATTAGATAAATTATTAAGATTGATGAAATTATTGTAAGGAACATCCCAGCAAGCAAGCCAACGATAAGAAATATTAGTTCATTAATTTTTGCATGTACTCTTTCTGCATAAAGTTTTCCATCCTTTTTATAGATTATTAAATACCAGTTATCTTCAAAAATTAGAGTTAGTCTCTCGGGTTTTTCTTCAACTTCAAGCAACTTTTTACCTATTATATCATCGTGTTTTGCCATGATTTATTATATTTTTATATCTATTAAGAATAAGAACATTAAAAAAATAAATATTTAAAAAAATAATATTAAAAAAGGTTGCGATTATTATTTTATTCACAGGCAACTATTGGCTAACAGTCCTTAATAATTGTTCTAGTTTTTGTCTATTTCGAATAAAAAATATATAGCCAATAGTTGAGTAACCAATTGCTATCATTCCAGTTATAAGATAAACCACTTCTATAGATAATTGCAACATATGTAAACCGACGTAAACAACAACGGAAATTGTAATCAATGCAATAACTAAGTATGAGCTGATTAAGTCTTTAAATTTAAGAGGCTGTTTCTTTAATGGGTATAAATATGCTAGAAACACTTTGTTTGGTGCGTATAGATATGTTAGTACCTCATGAATTAACCATAAAATAAAGATTATTCCAAGAATTAGGAATAGGGTGCTGTTGGTAAATATCCACGAGAGAATACTTGCAACAGATACGCTGAGCAAAAAGACAAACCATGAAGTAGAATGAACGGTGGAAAGTATTCGTAGAAAAATACGATAAAACTTGTCAGCTTGCCTAGACCTATCAGGTAAGATCATTGGCCATCTCCTCTAAAATTTAATATTTAAAAATTTAATAAAAATATGCCGTTTACAATAAAAGAAATGAATATAACTGTGATTAAAATTAATATAAACTGAAGCCATAAACGTATGTATTCGTTGCGAGATAACTGTAACTTTCTTCTATATTTTATAGTAATGCCGATTGTTAGCAAAGCTATTATACTCCATGAGACGATAAGAATTAGCGAGCCTGCTAAATGTTTGAAGAGAAACGATAAGAAGAATACTGCAATCCCTAATGTAAAGAGTATGCTAATTAATATGGTTAAAAACTTAAATTGTCTTTCACTTAATATTTTTGGCAATTCGCTGTATGGTCCAAATTTTTTCAATGATACTAATAATTCATTTAATAATTCATTGTAAGGATTATGTTCCAAGTATGGTCTCCTCCAAGTTTTACCAATAATATATAGTAGCTGAATAATCCATAAGCCAATAAAAGGGGTGAGAAGAAAGCCCAATATTATCAGAAAAATTAATGGTAAAATATCGAGGAGCGTTTTCTTATAATTTTAAATTTTAAATTTTTAAATAAAATTAGGTTACAGTTTCTATCGTAGGTTCTGATAATTTTATAGACTGTTTGTATTTGTCTAAGTATTTTGAATATGTCATAAGTAGTGGAATTTCTAAAGATATATTATTCTCAAGTTAGAGAGAAATCCAGCCATATAATATTAAGGAAATAAAGGAAAATAATATGCTAAGAGGAATTGCAATTATAACTGCAAGCCATGCAAGCATGATTTCACGACGAGATAATGATAACATTCCTTTATATTTTATAATATTTCTACTCCATACAACTGCTGTTACACCCATTGTAGCAAAAAGCATTAAAACTGGCATGGGAGAATCGAAGAAGGCTGATATACCAAGCAGTATCCAGCATAAACTAAATAGCAAGTTAAGAAGTCTAAGTTGATTTTTATTTAAAATTTTTGCTAGCTCATTATACGGTCTCGGTTTAAACCATGGAATTTCCAAGGTTTTACCAGTCTCATATAATCTAATAGCCCATAAACCAAGTATTATAAAAAATAAGCCAATGCTGAATCTAATAATTAAGAACAATTGAGATATTACATAATCTTCAAAAATGTTTAATTCTTCATTCAATCTTCTTAATGTAAAAAATATAAAGCCAGTAATTGCTATTAAAATTATTCCTACTTTAAAATATTTCTCTATATCAAACTTTTTAATGTCTTTTCTAAAGGTTAAACTTTGCTGTTTCTTAGCTTTACTTAATATCGATTTAGCATATACTACAGTAATAATGATACCCGTTAAAATAAGGAGAATGGAAACTGCTAAAATTCCTAAACGAGCGCCCGCTTCTCCAAGCTGTTCTAATCTTGTTCCTGAAATATCTATGGTGCCTGTTATTGAAATAATTATTCCAAACAATCCAATTATTGTAACGAATACTCCAACAAATATGGCAAAATAATTTATTACCCTATCAAATTTTGCAGGTAATGCGATTCGTATGAAACCTTTAAGTCTCAATTTATTACTAAATTTACTTACCATGGACTTAAATTATTATCCTTATTGGATGTTAAACTTCTATGCTTCATATATTTATCTAATATCGATTTAATCGAAAATATGAATGTAAAAATTCCTGCCAAAAGAAGAAGGGCAAACATTCTTGACATAAATAGATGATATCCTTCTGAAAAATCTTCAGGATTTGTTA
>JAVVGB010000060.1:0-6543 GCA_032249315.1 Thermoproteota archaeon | reverse complement strand
CAGAAACATTAGGAACAAGGTCTTTAGCAACTTTCGTTGAATGCAAGAATATCAACATTTTAATTGATCCAGGAGTAGCTTTAGGACCAAGATTTGGATTAATGCCGCATGAAATTGAATATGAAGAGTTATATAAAGCAAGAAGAAAAGTTGAAGAAATTTCTAATTTTGCTGATATAATTTGTATTACTCATTACCATTATGATCATTATACTCCTTTCTGGGATAAGATAGATAATCTATGGACTTTTGCCAATTACGAAAGCGCTAAAAAAATTTACTCGAATAAAATAGTTTACTTGAAAGATTATTATAATAACATAAACTTTAGTCAAAGAGAAAGAGCAAATGAATTTATACCTAAATTAAAAAAAGTAGCAAAGGAAATTAAAATAGCCGATGAAAAAGAAAAAAAATTCAATAGCTTAAAATTAAAATTTTCCAAAGCTGTTCCTCATGGAGAAGAAAATACTCCACTTGGCTATGTTATAATGGTAATAATCGAAGAAAGTGGAGAAAAGTTCATCTTTGGTTCAGATATTGAAGGTCCAATGAGCAAAACAACTTGTGATTTGATAATAAGGGAAAAACCTGATTTTTTATTGCTAAGTGGTCCTCCTTTATATTTGGTTGGCAGTAAAGTTAGGATAGAAAATTTTAATAAAGGAATTGAAAATTTAAAGATGCTTTGTAAATATATCCCAAATTTAATAGTAGATCATCATTTGCTAAGAAGTTCTGAAGCATTGAATTACATTAACGAGTTAAAAACAATAGCTGAAAGTTATAATAATAAGGTTATGTTGGTAGCTGAAAAAGAAAGAAAAAATATAAATATGCTTGAAGCTAAAAGAAGAGAACTTTACAAGAGTATTCCACTAAGTGAGAAATTTAAAAAGTGGTTAAATAATAAACAAGGTTTGCCTATTGAAATAGATTTAAAATAGTTGAATTTTGAAATATAAAATTTAAGCTTAAGTATTTATATATTACCTCATTTCTAGAAAATTAGTATTATGAGTCAAAATGAAAGGTTACTAAAATTTCTGGATACTTCGTATAATTTAAAATGGCTCCAAAAAATGTATGGAAGGAAGCAAAAGGATGTTACAAGAACTGTTCCTAAGAAAAATAAATTAAAACTAAACTTTGAATGGCAAAGGAAAGCAATTGAATTTACTAAAAGAGCAGTTAAAGAGTTAGGACAACCTGTAACAATAAGACAAATACATTATTACTTAGTAGGTTTAGAATTACCAGATTATAAGAATGACTTGAAACATTACAATAAACTTGTAGAGTTTATGTTAAAAGCTAGAATAATTGGAGAAGTGGATTGGAGTATGATAACAGAAACGGAAAGTTTAGCATATTTCCCAACAATTTTAGGGGTTGCAAATGTTGAGGAGGCAATACAAAAAGCAATGGAAAATATTCCAGCCATGGGTAAAAATCCATGGGATGAAATTGGCAAATATATTTATGTTTTTACTGAAAAAAGAGAATTATTTGGTCAATTAAATAGTGTATGTGCTAAGTATTATGTTCCTTTGATAAGTTTTAAAGGATATGGAGCGGTATGGACAAGGATAAGTAAATTGGCTCCAGAAATTAAAGAAAGATTAAATAAAGGTCAAAAAATATGGGCTTTGGTTATTAGTGATCACGATCCAAGCGGTCTAGATATTAATAGATTCTATATGAGTTTACTAAAAGTTTTCCATCACTTTGACTTGGATGAAGTAAGAGTAGCTTTAACAGCTAAGCAAATTATTGATTATAATTTACCTCCTAATCCAGCTAAAGAAAAAGATCCAAGATTTAAATGGTATAATAAAATGTTTGGAGATGAAAGCTGGGAAGTTGATGCTTTGGTTACAAAGGATATTAAAGAAATGCAAAAGCTTTTGGAAGATGCAATATTAAGAATTTTGGGAAATGACATTGAGAAATTTAATCAAATAGTGAATGAAAACGCTAAATTAAGTGAAGAATTAAGGAATAAGTTAAAAGAAAAACTGGGTGGATAAACTAGTAAATCATAACTTTTAAATTTTAACTTTATTTTACTTAAATATTTATTTTATATTTTAAATTATAAACTTTTTATTTTATGAAACATGGAAAAAGTTGAAGAATTAATAAAAAAATTAGAAAAAATAAAAGAAGAAG
This sequence comes from Thermoproteota archaeon, assembly GCA_032249315.1. GTDB lineage: Archaea > Thermoproteota > Thermoprotei > Gearchaeales > Gearchaeaceae > SCGC-AAA471-B05. Next base: position 4,371 of record JAVVGB010000060.1, on the reverse strand, counting down.
TTAATAAAGGAAATTTAAAGTTAAAAAAATTGGGATTTTGGGATATTGTGCATGAGGCAAAAATTGATCCAGAAGTTGCTAAAGTATTAGGTAAAAAGATAGCTGAAATAAATAAAAAAGTTTTTGATAAAAAATGGAAATGGAAGTTTAGACCAATTTTAGGAATAGTTTTGCTAACTTTAGTTTCAATAATAACGATCTTTTTTTATTTTATAGTTTATTCGGATAAATTTTTGCTAAGCGTTTATTTACCTATCGCTTCTTTTATCTTATCTGCATCACTTCATCCAATAACTCAATATGCTACTGGTAGAATTTTTGGAATAAAATTTCTATACATTTATCCTCGCGGAATTTACATTTTTCATAGAAGTTCTAAAGGAAAAATAAAAATTGAACCTGCATTAAAACTTGATTATTACAGTTATTTAAATACTAGTCCAATAAGAAGAGCTATAATGCATGCTTCAGGAGCTATTGTTACAATTGTGATAGTAGTATTTTTCTTTATATATTCTATTTTAATAAAAACAGAGATATGGTCGATTATAATTTGTGGAATTTTAGCTATTTCATATATTCTAACTGATATATTTTACAGTGCTAAAATGGCTGCTTGGAAACATTTTTTAGAAGAATATAAGATAGCTAAAATGAGAAAAATTAAAGGAAAATAACTTTCAATTTCCTTTGAGTTATATTAATAACTCGCATGATTAAATCAATAGTTTTTTTATTAAATTAAATAGAGAACGTTAAGGGAATTTATTTAGCTTAGAAATTATTATCATATTATGGCTAAAGTAACTGTAAGTTTAATAAAAGCAGACATAGGCAGTCTTGCAGGACATCATAAAGTAACAAACGAACAAATAGAATATGCTAAAAGTCTACTTGAAAAAGCAAAAAATGAAAATAAAATATTTGATTATTACGTATTTAATGCAGGCGACGATCTAGAGCTTCTAATGACCCATGATAAAGGTACAGATAATCCTATAATACATGAATTAGCATGGAATGTTTTTAAAGAAGTAACGAACAATGTTTCCAAGAAATATAAACTATATGCAGCAGGACAAGATTTATTATCGGAAGCTTTTTCAGGAAACGTTAAAGGTCTAGGACCAGGAGTAGCAGAAATGGAATTTGAAGAAAGACCAAGTGAACCAATAATAGTTTTTGCAGCAGATAAAACTGAACCTGGTGCATGGAATTTGCCTTTATATAGAGTATTTGCAGATCCATTCTGTACACCTGGATTGGTAATTGATCCTTCAATGCATGAAGGATTCATTTTTGAAGTAATGGATCTAATTGAAGGAAAATCAATATTATTAAAAACACCTGAAGAATCTTATGATTTATTGGCATTAATAGGAACTCCTGGAAGATTTGTAATTGCAAGAGTTTATAGAAAAGATGGATTAATTGCAGCATCAGCAAGTACAACTAGATTATCTTTAATAGCTGGAAGATATGTTGGTAAAGATGATCCTGTATGTATTGTTAGAGCTCAAAGAGGATTGCCTGCAGTAGGAGAATATTTAGAAGCTTTTGCATATCCTTATTTAGTTTCAGGATGGATGAGAGGAAGCCATGTAGGTCCTTTAATGCCTGTTCCATTAAGATATTCTCAAGTAACAAGATTCGATGGCCCTCCAAGAGTCGTAGCATTGGGATTCCAGATTTACAATGGAAAATTACTAGGTCCTGCAGATTTATTCGATGACCCAGCGTTTGAATATGTAAGAAATAAAGCATCAGAAGTAGCAGAGTATATAAGAAGACATGGTCCTTTCATGCCACATAGATTAGGACCTGAAGAAATGGAATACACTACTTTACCAGAAGTTATAAAGAAACTGGAGAAAAGATTTGTTGAAGCTAAATGAATTTTTTTCTAAAATTTCCTTTTTTTCTTATAAATTTTAAATGTTTTAATGAAATAATTGGAAATAGATCAATAATAATTTCTAAGTATGCTAAGGAAATATCTGATAAATTAGATGTTTGTATAGGAGTTGCACCCTTAATTACCTACATAAAAGAAATATCTAAAATAATAATAACGTTTGCACAAGCAGCAGATCCCGTAGAGCCTGGAAGCTATACAGGGCATATTCCAGTTGAAGCAATAAAAGAAGCTGGTGCATATGGAATTATTATAAATCATTCAGAAAAGAGAATTGAAAAAGAAAAAGTGAAATTCTTGATAGATAAGTCAAGAAAGATGAATATAACAAGTTTAGTATGCGGAATTTCTCCAGAAGAATGCTTAGAACTATCTTATTTCAAACCAGATATTATAGCTATAGAGCCTCCCGAGCTAATAGGTACAGGAATGTCGGTTTCAAAATATAAGCCTGAAAGTATTAAAAGAACATTGGAACTTGTAAAAAGTCATGATAAAAAAATTAAAGTTTTATGCGGAGCAGGAATATCAAATAAAGAAGATGTTGAAGAAGCATTAAAGTTAGGTTCTGAAGGAATTCTTGTAGCTTCAAGTATAGTAAGATCACAAAATCCATATGAAGTTATTTATGAAATGGCTAAAGTTCTAAAGGAATACTCATGATAGTAAGAATAGGTACAAGTGGTTATAATTATTTTTGGAATGAAGGAAAACCAAGCCAATTTCAATGGTATGTTAATCAGGGATTTAAAACAGTTGAAATAAACGCTACATTTTACAGCTTTCCTTTCAAAAGTTGGATCAATAGCTGGAAAAAGGCACCTAAAGATTTTGATTTTTCCATCAAAGTAAATAGAAGCATTACCCATCTTTCAAGATTAAGTGAAAGGGGTATTGAGCTATTCAATAAATTTAGAAATAATTTAAAAGAAATAGAAGATAAAATTTCCTTTTGGCTATTTCAAATGCCTCCTACTTTTATTTATGAAGAAAAGAATTTGCAAAGAATTCTAAATTTCTTTAAAAAAGTAAAGCTTGAAAATAAAGCAGTAATAGAATTTAGAGATCCTTCATGGTGGAATGAAAAAGTAATAAAAATTTTTGAAGAGAATTATTTAATATTTTGTTCAGTAGATTCACCAGAATTACCAAATGATATTTTAAAAATAAATGAAATAATTTATTTAAGAATGCATGGAAGAAGGGAATGGTATGCTGATGTATATGAAGAAAAGGAATTGGATGAAATAGTAGAAAAAATATTAAAATTAAAGCCTAAGATTTGCTACATTTATTTAAATAATGACCATGGAATGCTTCCTAATTCAAAATATTTAATAGAAAAATTTAATTTATCTATAAAATAATCCAGTTGGAGCTTCCACAGGCTTTATATGTTCTCTCACTTCCTTTAATTTTTTCTCTATTTTTTCAGCTTCTTCATATAATGGTTTAGGATCTAAAGAAATCTTTGGAATAAGTTTATTGATCATTTCAAGAACTTTTGCACTTGCCTTAAATTCTGGATGGGTATGATGAACTTTTGCAATAAAGCAATATGCATCAATATTTGCAAATTTACATTCGTTTAATATTATTGCAGGAATCCCCATTATTGCTCCATATTCAAGTATAGGCAATTCTGCTTTTTTAATATCCTCCATAGATTTACTTGTACTTCCAACAACCCAGACTTTACAAGCTTCCTCCATATCCTTTTCTTCTAAAATACCTTCTATTGTAATTATTTTACTTATACCATGCTTTATAGCCCATTTACATATTGCTAAACCTATTTCTCTATCAAGAGAAGGATGGGGTGTAAATTCAGAGGAAATTACTGCAAATTTTAAATTTTCATCTGCATGAATTCTTGCTGGAAATTTTGGTTTACCTGCATAAATTGTAGTTATTGGTGGAAATACTGGTGAATCTATTACTGCTATTGAATCTAAGTTATAGGAAGCTATATAGTAGTTTGCTAAAATAGTGCTAACTAAACCTATGCTAGGAAAGCCATCGAAAAGGATTCCTCCTCTTAAATCTAGTTTTTTATATTCTCTTACTCTTACTACTTTTTTAACCATCGTTATATTAAATTTCTTAAACAAGAAATATTTTATTTGACTTAAAAAATTGTTGAAAGAAATAAATTAACTCATTACATAATATATTTGATGCAAAAAACTTCATCATTTCATGAGTTTTATCCTATTGATCCACCATTCTCATTTGTAGCTATAAAATTTGAAGGTGGAAGTTATGTTTATGAAGTAATAGAGCCTGAACTAAATGAAAAAGAAAAGGATGCTTTGGAAAAAATAAAATATGCAATATATGAAGAAGTAGATTTTTCTTCAATAAAAGGAGATTTGGAAAAATCCTTAGAAGAAATTATTTTAAAATTCATTAAAAGATTTAAAATTAAACTTGAAGATTTCCAAATTAAAAAAATT
>JAVVGB010000059.1:0-6620 GCA_032249315.1 Thermoproteota archaeon | reverse complement strand
TTCAAACTATTAATCTTATCATTCCGCACCCTGCTGTTCTATTTGAACCAACGTTAGTCAATTCGCCGTATCTTAATAAAGAATAGGCTATTTTCATAAACTTTTCATCAGCATATCTAAAACCAAAATTTACTTTACCTATGAAGCCTCTGAAGAATTTCTTGGTAGTGACTTTATGCTCATAAATTGTCATTGTTTTGATACCTTCTTTAAAATCTGATATTAAAATGCTTTCAATGTTAAGCCAGTCATTGAAACCTTTCAAATCAAAATCTACTTGATCAAAAACTTCAATCAATTTAATAATATTATAAAAAGCTAATTTGATATCTGGAAGAGGACATTTTGCTCCTCTTCTATTTTTTATCTGTGCTATAAGCTCTAAGGTTTCTTTATTCTTCTTAATTTGTCTCATTTTTATACTTTTATATATATGGCAATGTTTACAACAAGTTATTACAGGCAATCTAAAGGCAGTAGGCGTAAGGAAATCGATAGTAAAATTCGTAGGCAATATTTGAATAGAATTACTTACGTCTTTAAAGCTCATCCTATTTATATTTATTTTTCTGACCACAAGCAATTTATCCGAAATGATGAATTTATCTCGTATAAATTTATCCCTATAGTTTTCAAAAAGTTCTTCATTTAAGAGAATAAAAGAGAAGCGCGTTAATTCGTTGGATTTTAAAAAATTAAATAAAATCTTGCCTGTTTTCAAATTTTCAAAAATCTTTATAGAATAAGGAGCTATCCTTTTAGATTCATGTATTTGAATAGCTAATTTAGGATCTATTTCCTTTAACATTGAAAAGAAAGCTCCTCTTAGCAAGAAACCAGGAAAGGTGTTAAAGCGAATATCCTCAATTGCTTCAACATAATAATCAATTATATACATATAATCATTATGCTATTTAACAATAAAAATTTTCTAAAATGTTTAAAATTTTAATTGTTTCAAAAAATTAAAAAGTGCCAAATCAGCTTTCATTTAGAAGAAACATCAAATTTGGCTTAAATAAACAGCTTTATAATTTAATTAATAGTTATTAGTGTATGGCTGAGCATTTAAAACGGAATGCATTAGATTTCTTTAATGAAGCTAAAAGAAATTTAAATGAAGGAAAATATAATTTAGTAATGTTTCATTTGGAACAAGCCCTTCAATTATCATTAAAATACATTTTATTTAATTTTAAAGGTAGCTTCGAAAAAACTCATGATATTCTAAGATTATTGGATGAAGTTATCAGCTTAACAAAGAATGAAAATCTTCAAAGAATAAGAAGAGAAGAAACCCCTGTCTTGGAGCTTATAACTCAGGCATACATTGCTTCTAGATATTTGCCTTTCAGCTACGAAAGGATAACGGTTGAAAAAGCATATAATGTTGTGAAGAATATATTAAATGAAGTTGGAATATTATAGCTGGTGGCAAAAACGCAAGGAAATTTTAAATAATGCCAGAGAATTTGTTAGAGAAATTAAGAAATTTTGTATAAAGGAAATTGATCAAAATTGCAGAGTAATTCTATTTGGCTCCATAGCTAGAGGGAATTATAAAGTAGATAGCGATGTTGACGTTCTATTAATAACTGATAAAGCAAAAACAGCATGGGATAAAGCTGTTATAGCTGCAAAGATCCATGAAATGTTAGGATTCAGCGATCCTATTGAGCTACATATAATTACAAATGAAGAATATGAAAATTGGTATAAGAAATTTATCGATGTATACGAAGAATTTTAAACATAGGTACAATTAAAAATATGATAATTAACAGATATTTTAACGTTTCAATTTATTTAAAAATGATACTTAAGATATAAAATCTTAACTATTTAAAAATTTATTATTGATAAACATTATATTTTTTAAAATATAAAATTTTATTAATAATATTAATTCAATAAGATTTATATAATTCAAGAAATATTATCTTTGCATTTTAAAAATTATCAGTATAACTCTTTAAGTTTTATAAGTTCATTTAAATTGTTCTCTAATTTTTCATCCATAATATCTTCAAAATATTTTTTAATATTACTTCCAATGAAATCAATTATGGAAATTATATCTTTCTTTATCTCTTCTTCATCTTTATAGTTTACCAAATTGGGATCAAAACCATTGTAAGAAAAGGAATGTAAAAGCAATGCCGTCTTAACTACTAATGATACATTATAACCTAATTTCTCTAACTCATATGATATACCTATTATTCCAGTGGTAGGAGCAGAATAGCCTATTCTTTGGTACCATTCCTTCTCTTTTTCAGATTTATCTTGGAGAATCCTATCAAAGTTCTTAACTATTAAAGCACTAATTATTGCTTTAACAGCCAGGAATATTTTGGATGCAGCGTTAGTCAAGAAACCTTTTTTAAGCATTCCCAAAGCTAATTTTCCCTTCACTAAACCTTCCAATACCTTCATGTAAACGTAAGAATTAGGATCTTTTTTATAATTTAATAATTCATTCACAAGATAACTTTAATTTAACTATATTAAAAATGTTGTTAGAAGTTTTTCTGAATTAAAATAATGATAAAAGTGGGATACTTAGGAATCATTTAATATTTTTACTAAAAAAGAGACCAAAAGTATTAGCTTATTAAAGAGCTAAGTTTGTTGCCTTATTAAATTATGAAAATACTTTTAATTGATTTTTGCATCAAATAAATCTATAAAAAAGAACTAAGCTTTCCTACGCTAAATGTTATTCTCAACTTTTTCTATTTCTTTTAATATTTTAAGGATTTGCTTTTTAAGTTCAGGAAGTTCAATTTTGATTGTTACCCATACCAGCTCTAAACTCACGCCAAAGTATTCATGAATCAACTTATTCCTCATGCCTGCAATTTCTTTCCAGGGAATATCACGATACTTTGTCTTTAATTCTTTGCTCAAATTCTTTACCGCTTCACCAATTATTTCAAGTCCTCGTATGACAGCGTACTGTTTTTCTACATTATTAAAGAACTCTTCTTTAGTTAAACCTTCTATAAATTTTTCTACATTGAATATTGCTTCTAAAATATGTTTAAGATATATTTTATCTCTTTTCATAAATTATCCGCATTTCCTTTTTCACATCTTCCATTATAGACGGATTTAAACTACTAAATATTCCAAGATCAACTTTTCTTTTAAATATCCTTCTTAATTCATTTTCTATTCTAACCAAATCTAAAAGACTTTTTTGACTACCTTTCTCAAATTCGATTGCTATATCTATATCACTCTTTTTCTTTTGCTCTCCTCTTGCAAAGGAACCAAAAATAGCCATAAAAACAATTCCATTTTTTTGGCAAATCTCAGCTAGTTTTTTCTCTGTTTCCTTACTTCTTAATTCTTTTGGTAAATTTTGAATTTCAATTTTGATGCTCTCATCAAGATTTAGGACTTCCTTAGACTCAATGCTTTTTCGAAATTTAAAATTATTTCCTTTTTTACTTGCCATACAACAATAAATAAAAAATAATTAAAATTATAAAAGATATTTGTTTAAAAACTAAGTGTATGATTTTTGTTTATAAATAAATTTCAATTTTTGAATTTTTATGAGTGTAATCCTCTTTAAATTCAATTTTTCTTATACCTTCCATATCCTTTTCTTTTCCCCACATTTCTATTGGACAAATCGCAAATTTTCTTAGCGTAGTAACATATCTGAAATTGTTTCTAGAATCGTACCAAAGAACTATAGTTGGTATATCTTTAATTTCCTTTTGAACTCTACAAAATAGGCTTCCGTAGTATGCATGAGTACTCCTTTTACCACTAGAAGCAGAGCCACCTACATCCCAATGAAAACCTTGTGGATGTTTAACTATAAAAACCTGAACCCAACCATTTCTCCAATCAAAATGCTTAAACAACGGTTTCATTTTACCTAAAATGAAAGCCTCGCCTTTAGGACGGGGATGTAAGATTTAAATGCTTCCTTTTTCTAAAATTAATCAATGACTAGGAGGATTGATGCGATAAGAGCTACTGTTTCGATGAATATCGCTTTAACAAACTCCCTCCTAGTCTTTGCAAAAAACTATTTAGAAGCTTTAAGATATGTTATATATTGGTTAAAAGAAAAAAGAATTAATCCTAACAAAAACAATGTTATTAGTATTGTGCATAAAGAATTATATAATACACTTAAAAGTTATAATCTTCCTTCAAAAATAGCACAAGATTGTTATAGAAATGCATTGTCAATATACAAAGGCTGGTATAACAATCCTAATAAAGGAAGATTTCCTAGAATATTTAAACCAACAGTTTGGTTGACTCCAAGATTATATATACTGTAGATTTCAATGAAATGCTTGTTAAAATATCAAAAATTGGTGAATTTAAAATTTTAGGATATCCTAGAAATTACAAAGAATATTTGTATTGGGAAATGAAGGAAGCAAGGCTAGTATTTAATAACGGAAAAGCATTTCTTAAGATAGTTTTTGAAAAATTTGCTCAAAAAATTGAGCCTAAAGATAGCATAGCTGTTGATATTAACATGCAGAACATAACAGTTGGTAAAGATGACAAAAATTATGTCAAAATTAATACTAGAATTAATGAAATTCATAGCTACAAATCATTAGCTGAAATGTTGCAAATAAAATATCCAAAAAGATGGAAAGAAAATAAAAACATTAAAAGAAGAATAATGACATTTCATTTAAAAGCAAAAAATATTGCTGAAGATTTCGCTAAAAAAGTAGGTAAAAAAATTGTTGAAGAAGCTATCAAAATGAATGCTAATGTAATTATCTTAGAGAATTTAAAGTATATGATTAAAAAAGTTAAAAAAATTCATAAAAAGTTTAGGGATAAACTTTATTTAATGCAGTATAGAAAGATTCAATATTGGATTGATTGGCAAGCAAAGAAACATGGTTTATTGGTTAAATATGTTTATTCTGGTTATTCTTCAATAAAATGTCCTAAATGTAATAGAAGAATGAAAGAAATTGATCATCGCTGGTTAAAATGCAATTGCGGTTATGAGAATGATCGCGATATCATTGCAATAATGAATTTAAATGGGAGGGGTTCTCTGGGCCTCTCGACTGCCCCTCAAATGCGAGATGTAATTCCGAATCAATTGAGGGGAACCCTCGTCCTTTAAGACGGGGAGGAAGTCAGATTTTCTCTCGTAGAAGAACTTCCATCTTTCTTTATAAATTTCTTTCAATTTCTTTTTCCAAGATCTTGGATAAATTTCTTGATACATAGCTTTCAATCTTTCATAAGCTTCTTTTTTATATAACTCTTCCAAAAGCTTATCAATGCATTTATCAAGTTCTTCACCTTTTAAACCCTTACACTTTTCTTCAACAATAAAGGGAAATCTTTTGTCATGAAAAGAAAGTTCTATCATTTTTTGTTTTAAAAGAGAAGGAACCTTTCTTCTGCTTATATTCATATATTTTTTCTTCTAAATAAAATAGGATCTAAACTTTCTACGGCTAAGAAAATACTCTTTAATTCATAGTCATTCTGCTTTATTAAATTAAAAGCTTTTTCAGAATCCCAACTAAAACCTTGCAAGATATTTATCTTTTTATAAAGTTGATTGAAAAGTGAAAAGTATATTTTAGGAATAGGTTTTAGGTCTTTGATGGTATAATATTTCAAAAGTTTCATAATTTTAATTCCAAATTAAAATTAATAAATTAAATTTCTTAAAAGTGTTAAATGCTCATAAATTAGGAAAATTTAAATAAGAAATAATAGTTAAGTTACAAAAAACCGAGAAGAAGACTTATTTAAGTTTATGATGTAAAAAATATGAAAAATAAAAAAATAAAAAATATATAATGTTAAAGAAACAATTTTCTCCCTTCAGCTCTAGGTATTGCTACAAGTGTTTCTGTTGCTACTAAGTCGAAAAATCTTCCAAGAAATTCAACTAGAACTTTTTCATCTGGAGCTTCTATTACTAAAACATTATCAAATCTTCCCAATGTATAGAAATCGTTGAGAATTCTTAAGCCTCTTTTTTCAAACTCTTTTTCTGCTTCATCGAAAGCTTTGAAATCTTCTTTTGTTGGTCTTCTTCTAAATCTTACTAGTGTTACAAAGTACATGAATAATAAATTTTTCAAAGAATTTAAATATTTTTTATGAATGCAAGTTAAATTAGTTAAAGAAAAATTAAAGCTGAAAGTCTAATAAGTTTAATTATATCAAAAGCATTCTTGTTAGAGGTATTAATTACCAAATCATACTTAAATTGCTGAACTTAAGCTGTATTGTATAATAAAGAAATTATGATTATAAGAATTCTTAACATGAATAAAATATTTTTCATTCGTAAAACTAAATAAATTTTGTAAAATAAATATTGTCTATGCAAAATGAAAAATATGAAGTTGCTGTTCTTGGAGGAGGCTGCTTTTGGTGTACAGAAGCCATATTTAAAAGAATTAAAGGTGTTATCAATGTTGAACCAGGTTATGCTGGAGGATGGAAAGAAAATCCTACGTATGAAGAAGTTTGCACAGGGGAGACAGGACATGCAGAAGTTGTAAGAATAATTTTCAATCCAACTGTGATATCTTATAGAGAATTGTTAAAAATATTCTTTAGAATGCATGATCCTACAACTCCAAACAGGC
>JAVVGB010000058.1:0-6669 GCA_032249315.1 Thermoproteota archaeon | reverse complement strand
AGAATGGGTTAAAAGTAATCTTAATAATGTAAAGTTGCACAACTTCCTGCGTCAGTTATTTGCGAAAAATGATGTTGAATGGTAGGGTATAATTATAGGAAATTCTGCACAATGGAGATACCATCAGTTATTTTATGCAGCTAAACTGGGAATTTATGAAGATCCCTATATAAGATGGAAATTTAGGGATCGAGTAGAAGAAGGACTTTTTGATTATAAGTGGTTCGGCATTGTTTCTTTTTCGATTTATTGGGATATTATTGAGAGTCCACTACCCTTTGATGTATTTTCTGATTACCTTATATATGAAAAGGATAATCCGATGCCCTACATAATAATGGCAGTTAAGGAGGCTATTAGAAAATTGGGAGGTTTTCATGAAGCAGTTGAAACTTTTTTAGAGAGGTGAAAATATGAAAGCTAAACTCCTACTATTTTGGATATTAGCTACGTTAATATTAATATCTTCAATTCCTAAACAAGAAGTATTAGCACAAACTCAATCTGGGCCTTATCTAAAATTTATAAAAAGAGAATGATGGGAATACTAATTATGATTGGTATGTAGTTCAGGTAGATTTTCAAATTATAAAGTATGAAAAGTTATTATTGGGTTAGGTATCAAATCAAACTTTTTACCATAAAAATAAGTAAATATATCTATTAATTACAAAAACTGTTTGTTTGGAAAATAGTTATTTAAATTATTGTTGCAAGTAAAATCTATTAATAAATATCCTAAAAGTTTATTTTTTATAATTGATAAAAAAAGGTAAGATGAGAAAGAATGGAAAAGAAAACCCATATTGAATTAGGACAAGAATTAGGAATATTTACTATAAGTGAGGAAGCTGGTTCAGGTTTGCCATTATTTAAAAATAGGGGTTTCATAATAAGAGAAGAATTAATTAGATTAATCAGGGAAAAAAACAGACAATATGGCTATCAAGAAGTATGGACTCCACATATTTTAAACGTTAGATTGTGGAAGCGTTCAGGACATTTAAAAATGTATAAAGACAGAATGTTTTTAATTAAAACCAAAGATGAAAAATATGCTGTGAAGCCAATGAACTGTCCAGGTCATTGTTTAATATATAAAAGCGAGGTTAGAAGCTATAAAGATCTTCCTATAAGAATTTCTGAATTTGGCACAGTTTATAGGAATGAGCAATCTGGAGAGCTATTAGGTCTAGTAAGAGTTAGGGCTATAACTCAAGATGATGGTCATTTATTTGTAAGAGAAGATCAAATAGAAGAAGAAACAACGAATATATTAAAAATTGTTATGGAAGTTTTGAATTTATTCGAATTAAAAGATTTTAAAGTTAAACTTTCAACAATGCCTGATGAACATATAGGAAGTGTTAAAGTATGGAATAAAGCAACGAGTGCGCTTAAGAAATGCTTAGATAAACTTAATATACAATATGAAATTAAAGAAAAAGAGGGTGCTTTTTATGGTCCAAAAATAGATGTGGATGCAAAAGATTCGCTGGGTAGATACTGGCAGCTTTCAACTATTCAATTGGATTTCAATATGCCAAGAAGATTTAAATTAGAATATATAGACAAAGATGGAAAGAAGAAAACTCCTATAATGATCCATCGCGCAATATTAGGATCATTAGAAAGATTTATAGGAATATTGCTTGAACATTATCAAGGTAAATTGCCATTTTGGCTTGCACCTGAACAAATAAGAATATTGCCTATATCTGAAAAATATATTGAATATGCTAAAGAAGTTTATAGATATTTTGAAGAATTTAGAGTTACAATAGATGATAGCGATGCTACGTTGGAAAAGAAAATATTTAATGCGATAAAAACGAAAATTCCCTACATGATAATTGTTGGTCAGAAAGAGATGGAAAGTAAAAATGTTACTGTAAGAAATTTCCTTGGGGAGAACTTTAAAGATGTTGAGATAAATGAGTTTGTTAATACGTTAAGGGAAAAATACAAAAAAAGATTCTATATTTAGTTTTCTAAATTACAGATTTTCCTTTTATTGAACATTTTTAAACTTTAAAGCTTATTATTTTATATGGCTGACGTTGCAATAGTAGGAATAGGATGCTATGCTTTCTCGCCAACTACAAACTTTGTTTCTTTTAGGGAAGGAATGTTCGAAGCTGCGGTAAGAGCTTTTACAGATTGCGGAATAGATCCTAGGAAAGATGTTGATTCATTTATAGTTTGTGAAGAAGATTTTTGGGAAGGAATAAGCATAAGCAACGAGTTTATGCCAGATCAATTAGGTGCGGTATTAAAACCAATAGTTACAGTTACAAGCGAGAGCTTAATAGGTTTGGCTTCTGCTTATATGCAAATAAAAACAGGTGCTTTCGATGTAGTAGTTGTTGAAAGCCATTCTAAAGCAAGTAATATTCTTACATACCCAAAGATTTTAGAATTAGCCTTAGATCCTTTATATGAAAGACATTTAAACATTCATCCTTACTACCTAGCTTCATTAGAAGCAAGATATTATATGAACAAATATGGAATAGATTACTCCTATTTGGCAAAAGTTGTAGAAAAAAATAAAAATAATGGATTATTAAATCCTAGGGGAAATTTTGCCTCAAAAATTACCTATGAAGAAATAATAAAGAAGGAAAAATTATTTGATCCTTTAACAATTTATGATGTTGCAAATTTAACGGATGGCTTTATAGTTTTAGTTTTAGCATCAAAAGAAGTTGCTGAAAAACTTGATTGTAAACCTATATGGATTAAAGGAATAGGATGGTCTTCCGAATCTTCTTCTTTTTTATTCAGAGATTTGGCTGAAATAAAATCTGCTTATGATGCTTCGGAAAGAGCTTATAAAATGGCTGGAATAGAAAATCCAAGAAAACAATTGGATTTTGCTGAAGTTGATGATAGATTTAGTTATAGAGAATTAATGCATATTGAAGCTTTAAGAATTTGTAAAAAAGGAGAAGCATATAAAGACTTGGATATTGGAAGTTTTAATAGGGAAGGAGATTTTCCAGTAAATATAAGCGGAGGTTATTTAGCATGTGGTCTTCCATTGGATGCAGGTGGAATATGGCGAGTTTATGAAGCGGCTCTTCAGCTTAGAGGAGAAGCTGGAAATATGCAAATTAAAGATGTAAAAAATGCTGTAATATTAAGCTGGAGAGGAATAAATACTTCAACTTATGCTACTGTTGTTTTAAGCAATGAAGATTAATATCTTTAAATTTATTAATAGTTAAGATGAAAACGAATATTAATATTAAAAACCGTGTGGCAATTATAGGAGCTGGTATGACATTATTTAGAAGAAAATTAAAGGAAACTCCTCAAGAAATAACTTTTGAAGCAGTAAAAATGGCACTTGAATCGGCTGGATTAGAAGCTAAAGATATTGAAGCTGTTGTTATTGGCTCAGCTCCTGATGCTTTTGATGGTATACATGAAAAAGGTGAACATTTAGCTGATGGAGCATTAGCTTATTTAAAGCCATCTAAAAGAGTTTACGTAGGAGGAGCTACAGGTGTTATGGCTGCTATAAGTGGATGGTGGCATGTAGCTTCAGGTTTATATGATTTAGTTTTAGTTGTAGCTGAAGAGAAAATGAGCGATGCTAAGCCTCATCCTCAAGCAGTATTTCTTCATATATGGGATCCTATTTTAGAAAAACCTCTTAATCCAAATTTGATTTGGATCTTTGCAATGGAAATGCATAGATACATGTATAAATATAATATCAAAAAGGAAGATATAGCACTTGTTACAGTTAAAAATAAGAAAAATGCTTTAGATCATCCTGCTGCACGTGATGCTATGAATTTGACTGTTGAAGATGTTTTAAATAGTGAAGTTCTTGTTTGGCCAGTTCAAAGATTAGATATAAGTTCTATTACTGATGGGGCTGCTGCTATAGTTCTTGCAAGTGAAAAAGTTGCAAGGAGATTTACAGATTCTCCTGTTTGGATAGAAGGTGTAGGTTGGGCTTTAGATTCAACTCATTGGACATGTAGAGAATTAGCATATCCTTTATACTTAGAATATGCTGGAAATATGGCTTATAAAATGGCTGGAATAGAAAACCCAAGAAAACAATTAGATTTTGCTGAAGTTTATGATCCATTTAACTATAAAGAGCTTCATCATATGGAAGGACTTAAGCTAGCAGATAAAGGTAAAGCTCCTGAACTAACTAGAGAAGGAATTACACAAAGGGATGGTGATTTGCCGATATGTCCTTCAGGAGGATTATTAGGCGTAGGAAATCCTATAGCTGCTGCTGGATTAATGAAAGTATGTGAATTATTCTGGCAGTTAAGATATGAGGCTGGAAAAAGACAAGTAAAAATTAAAAATGGTTATGCTTTAGCCCAAGCTTGGGGAGATTTAATGCAGGTTTCTACTGTATTAATTGCTAAGGGTGGATAAAATGCAGAAAATTTATCCTAGTATTCCTGTATTAAAGGAAGACGAAGGAAAAATAGTTGAAATTAGCTATAAGCCAGAAGCTAAATATCTCTTTTCTGCAGGTCAAGCAATAAGTAGATTTCTTAATGAATTAAAAAATGGAAGAATTATTGGTAGGAAATGCTTTAAGTGCAACAGAATTCTTGTTCCTCCTAGAATGTACTGTGAGATTTGTTTTAAAGCAACAGATGAATGGGTTTATGTTAGAGATGTAGGAAAAGTTGTTACTGCTGTAGTTAGCTATATAACAGTTGATGTAAGAAAGGCAGAAAAACCTGTGGTAGTAGGTATTATTGAATTTCTTGATGCTCCTACCCAAGGAATATTTCATCGAATAAACGTAAATCCTGAATATGTTATTAATCGTAAAATATTTGGTATTACAGTTAAAGCTGTTTGGAAAAAGGAAAATGAAAGAAAAGGAGATATAAATGATATATTATATTTTGAACCTATAGAAGAAATAAAATGAGCTACGAAAAAGAGATTAATTTGGATAAATTAGTAAGCTATCCTTCATTTATGGAAACAAAAGAATATGGTTATACTGCAGGCGAACTTGGGGAACAATTCTTTTTAAAAATAAAAAACGAAGCTCAACTTTATGCAGCATATTGTAAAAATTGTAATATGCTTTTTTTACCTGTTAGAGGTTTTTGCTTAAAATGTGGGAATGAAGTAAAGGAATTAAAGAAAATAAAAAATGAAGGATTTGTTGTTAGTTATACTATTGCCAAAATTGATAGTTATGGAAAAGAATTAGAAGCTCCTAAAATAATTGCCTTAATTGGTTTTGAAAATGTTACAGGTTACATTATACATTATTTAGATGAAATAAAATATGAAGAATTAAAAACAAATTTAAAAGTCGTTCCTGTATTTAAAGAACCTAACGAGAGAAAAGGAAGCTTACTTGATATTAAATATTTTAAACCTTCTGAATAATAAAGATAATATTAACTACTTAAGATTTTTATAATTCTTAACAGTTTTATTTTCCTCTTTTTATTACGATTATTTTTCCACTTTTAGCTACGTTAATATTAAGCTGTCCTCTAAACTCTGTTATGAATCCTCCTTCAATTCTAATCATGTCGCCAACGTTAACTTTATCAATTTGATCTCTCCATAAAGTTAGATTAATTCTGCCACTTTCATCTTCAACTAAAGCATTGCAAACTCTTGAAGTGCCATATTTTGTTTGAACAATTCTTTCATCTTCTTTTGAAACAACTTTTAATGTAGCAGAGATATTATTCATTCCTTTTTTCATATCCTTTACTTTCATATCTGCCATTCTTTCTTAAGCTTTCATAATTTTACTTATTTAAATGTTTTTTGCTAAAAAATAATTTTTAGGCTGAATATAATAGTTATATGGAAGTCAAGATACCTGAATATAAAGTAACTGAAAATGTTAAATTAGAAAGCAAAAATACTGCTTTAATAATTGTAGATATGCAGAATGATTTTGTCCATCCTCAAGGAAAACTTTTTGTACCTACAGCTCCTAAATCAATACCTTACATTAAGTCATTAATAAATAAAGCAAGAAATAAAGGAGTTTTAATTGTTTATACCCAAGATTGGCATATGAAAAATGATCCTGAATTTTTAATTTGGGGTGAGCATGCATTGCAAGGAACATGGGGAGCAGAGATAATTGATGAACTTAAACCTGAGCCTAACGATATTATAATAAAAAAGCTTCGTTATGATGCATTCTATGGTACTTCGCTAGATCATATATTGAGGCTTCATAATATAAAAAATGTAGTAGTTACTGGAACAGTAGCTAATATTTGTGTTCTTCATACTGCAGGAAGTGCAGCTTTAAGATGGTATAAAGTTATTTTGCCAATAGATGCTACTTCTGCTTTAACAGATTTTGATTTATATTCAGCTATAAGGCAGGTAGATTTTCTTTATAAAGGAATAATAACAAAAAGTGAATATATAGAGTTTATATAACATGGTTGTAGATGTACATGTACATCCGCCAACAGAAGAATTTGTAAAAACTTTAGGACCTTTATTTGAGCCTACGATTAAATATTTTAGATCTGATTTCAAAATAAAAAATTTTAAAGAATTTGCAGAAGATTTAAGAACGCAAGGAATAACAAAAGCATTTTTATTACCTCTTACATCATCAATTGAAGGTTTAGGAAGAATAACAAATGAACATATTGCAGAAATTTGTAATTCCGATCCAGA
>JAVVGB010000057.1:0-6837 GCA_032249315.1 Thermoproteota archaeon | reverse complement strand
CACGTAAAGTTTAGAATAAACTTCTCCAAGCCATTTTGGAATCCACATACATTAATAAATAATTTATCTAAACTATTTATTTATTTTAATGAACCAAAGTCTTATTCTTTGTAAAGATAAAACTTGAATACTTTAAAAGAAATTTTTTTTGAATGGAGAGCAATAAATCAATCAGATCTAGCTCTAAAGTTACTTTATTAAATTGAATTTAAATCTTTTGATTTTTTGCTAAATTGGAAATATATCGTGGAAAATTTAGCTTTACCGAATGAAGTTACTGGATTTGAGATTGAAAATGATGCAATTTTGGTATATAAGGCTTGAATAGCCAGATCTTCAACGAGATATTCTCTACGGTGCTAATAAGAGTTGTAGTAGATTTTTCTTCCTTCACTATTACCGGTTCAGAGTTGTAAACGATTAATCTTAATTTCTCGTCTTTTGCTTCATTAACAAAATATGAAATCACAGCGGTATTCTATAAAGGGAATTGAAAGTTGAAAGTATATTAGAGTTTGGCAAAACTGTTTTGCAGAGTATTCCATAAAGGGAATTGAAGTTAGAAAGTGCTATCTAGCCAGATGGTTTTACTTACAAGTATCCCATAAAGGGAATTAAAAGAAAAACCAGCTGACTAGATTTAAATATGTGTTTAAACTTATGTTTAAACATGGCAAAGACCATTACCATTTCAGAAGAGGCATATAAGTTATTACTTAGTGAAAAGAGGAAGGGTGAAAGTTTTTCAGACGTTATCATAAGGTTGATAAAGAGTAATAAGAAAAATATAATGGATTATGCGGGTATTTGGGCAGATATAAGTGATGAGGAGGTTAGTAAAATGTTTAAAGATTTAGAGAAAATGTGGGAAAGATGGAATGTAAATGTTTAGATACTGATATTTTAATCGATTTCTTAAGAGGTAAGGAAAGGGCAGTAAAGTACGTTGAGTCAATGAGAAAGAGCACCAGATTAGCAACTACAGTGATTAATGCTTTTGAACTATATTATGGTGCTTATAAGTATAAGAAGGATACTGAAAAACTTAATGAATTTTTAAAGTCTATGGAAATACTTCCTTTTACCATAATTGAGGCTAAGAAAGCTGCCGAAATAGAGGCAAATCTAGAAAGTCAAGGAGAAGTAGTAGGTTTAAAAGATGTGCTGATAAGTTCTATTGTAATTTCTAATAATTGTACTATAGTTACAGGAAATGTCAAGCATTTTAATAAAATTCAAGGTGTTAAAGTTGAGAGCTGGAGGTAAGTAAAATTCTTAGTTTATATCTAAAGATAAAGGAGATGCTTCAAAGGGCAATCTAGCAAGTGCAAATAAAAGGATTGTTGCAAGTATTCAAGTAATAGTTCTTTGTAGCTTTCCCCATAAAGACAAAGGAGTTCATAAATTGACAAAACGATCTTTTCTGTAAAATTAGAGAACCTTTTCTTCAACTTCATTTCATTAATAAAGAATTCAAAAGTGGTATACTTCGATTGTGAAATCTCTATTTATATTATGTATCTTAAAAACTCTAATCTTATTCCCTTATATCAGCGAAATAATTCTAAAGAGGGGAAATAAGTTTTGAATTTTATATAATATTTTTCTTATTATTTGAGTGTGGCTCAGGATACTTTTAAAAAAAATTTTGAGTTAGCATTAAGAGCTATAGAGGACTTAAAAAAAGAAATGAAAGAAAAAAAAAAGAAAGGTTCATAAGCACTTCTCTTTTTAAGAAATATATTCATAAAAAAACGGGTGAATATACAAATGGCACTAATGCTTTAAGTATATCAACGGTGAACAGTTATATTACATTATTTGAAATATTAGGTATAATAAAAAGACCTAGATCAAATGTAATTGAAATTGTTTTAGAAAAAAAACTAACACCAGAAGAAGTTGAAAAAGTAATAGAAAGAAGGAAACTACCTACAAAATGGAAGGAAAAATATGAGCTGGTTAAGAAATATATACTTGAGAATAGGGATAAACTGGATGGTATGTTACTTAATGATTTTTGTGCTAAACTAGGATTATTAGTTGACGTAGCACCAAGGACTATTCAAGGGCAATATGTTCCAGCCCTTAAACTTGAAAACATTATTGAAGTTCCAGAAAAAGATCCTAAGATTATCAGGATCATTGCGCCACCTATTAGAGTTAAAAATCAGCAAGTGTTAAATAAAAGTGGACGTTTAATTAAAATGCTAGCAGAATTGTATAACACATACAATGGAATTAATCCTATAAGAATTAAACATATGCTAGCAATAGGTATGAGCACTCCTATTATATATAAAGCAATTAATTACTTGCAAAATAAAGGAATAGCTAAAGAATCTGAAGAAAAAGGTTATTATATTGATTGGAATAAGTTAAGAGACCATTTAAACTCAATATTTGAGTTTCAGACAGATTTATAGTCAACCACAAGTTATTTAGGCTTGTTATATGATATACAAGAATTTAGTAGCATAATGGACCTATAAATATTCCTCAAAGTTTACAGCTAAAATAACAAAAGAGTTCCTTAGCTTATTTCTTAAAATATTTCTTAAAGCTAGTTTCATCGCTTTTTGTAATTTCATTTTCTATTAGGTAGTTATGTTATAAACTGGTCTGATATGAAGACTAACATTCTTTATAGATTCGTTAAATAATTCTTAGTAAAGTTTTTTTTGGTAAGAATTGCTACATGAGGAAGTTAAAAAGATCGAATGTTCTCTCCGAAAGATAAGCCTGCGAGTTTAGAATATCTTCGGTTTTAGAAACTCGTATGTAAGGCAAGATCACATGTTCTCTAGTTCTTTTCTTTGCTTTTAGAAGATAGCCTCTTCGTCTTTTTCTAAGCAACAATTCCTGAATCTTATCCTCAGATAGATCAATATTGAAGCCAAAATAATCGAAATTTTCTTTGCTTCGCTAATGCTCAGATCCAACTTTAGAGAATCCCTGATAAATTTAATGAAAGAAATGAAACTTTTTATTATATTTTGTCTTATTTTCACCGTGCCCATTCTTTTTGATTTATGATAGATTAAAATATAATCTTTGATTTCCCTTCATATTTTATAAAAAATCAACTCGTAATTTGGATACTCTAATTCTACTAGCAATTTCCTCTAAGATTTTCCATTCAGGCTTTTTACCTTCAAATTCTTTAACTTCTTTAGGAGTAACAAATGAAGGGTATTTCTGATCTCGGATTCAAACGAAGATTTACTCTCTTCAATAATTTCTCCTGGAGAGGTCAACTTAGCTATGAATTCTTCTTCAAGAAATGGCAGGAATTATTTGATTGAACCATAAAATTCCTGAATTATCAAGCACTTCGAGAAGATTATTCATTCTTTCGCTTTGCTTTCTTTTTTCATCTGGATTTAAACTATAAAGATCCATACAAGTTGCAAGTCCATAAAGCGTAGCATCTGCAAGTGGAAGAATTCTGCGTATTGACCCGGAAGTAGTTATATAACCAGGTTTAATTTTAGTCTTTTTAGAATTTTCTATGAATTAAAATATTTTTCAAAAATTCCTTATTAAAATTTTCTAGTATTATAAAGAATATAAATTTATAAATTTTAAAATCATAAAAACATAATTTTAAAATCCTTTTGATGACCTCCAGCAAATAGTTCCTCATTTTTTATTATAAAAAAGTTTTACAATTAAATACCAGTCAGCAAATATGCAGTAAAGATGCAGAACTAAAATTTTAAATTTATATTATCAATCTTGTAATAAAGATATCTAAACTTAAAATGACTGACGTTGAAATAATTAAAGAGAAATTTGAGATTGAACATCTATTACCGCCTGTAGTTAAAGTCCATCATGAAATAACTTATAGGAATCTCACTAATACGAAAGTATATGAAATTTCATATGCATCATATCCTGATCTTGAGGTGTACGATGTTGAAGGAAGGAGATTAGACATTCAAATGGAAGATGGGGTAATTAAACTTCCTGAATCTAGTACAATCGAGCCAAATAGCATTAAAACTTTTATTTTCAAGTACAGTGTGGTTGAGCGTGAAAGAATAAAGAAATACAAAGGACTTTTCTTCGATAGATACATGGCTAATTTTGAATTAAAGCAAAATACTCTCCACATCATTAGAGCAACTAGGTGGCAGGACATTAAAGATTCTATTTTGATATAAAGGAAGGCATAATTATTCATCCAGTCAGACATGAGGATGGGAAAAAGGTGATTTTAATAGAAGGCTCAAAAAATATAAAAGGAAAATTTTGGTATTCTTTTTCTCTCAGATATGATATAAGAATGTGGTTATATTTTGGAGTAATATTTGGTCTATTAGCTATAGTAGGAACAATATTAACTTACTTTTCCACTTTTATAAGCGTTTCTGATAAAGTATCAATAATCATTACACTTGCGATTGGAGCCTTTGTTTTGCTGATTGCAATGGTTTCATGGTTTTTTGAAGATGAGATTATAGCTTCAAACTCTGAAAGGATAAGTAAAATATACATTTACCTGATTCTTATAGAGATGATCATAACAATAATATTTTTGTCAGACTTATTGCTTAATTTGTTGAATCTATTGATTAAAAGTTTATAAACAAATTTTCAGATTATAAAATATGGTGTAAAATGACGGTAAGAGCGCATGCGGAGCCATTTAAAAATGTTGAGCCACTAGAACCTCCAGAAGAATGTATAAGAGTATCAATGAAAACCATTGAAGAACTCAAAGCCCCTATGCCGATCGAGAAAATAAATCAAGTTAAAAAGAGGAAATAACGCTTATTTCTACACATTTAGTTGATGCAAAATTATATCAAAATTTTCTTTAAATTCTTTTAAAGAAAAATATATGCTATAGTTAAAAGAAAATTTTTTAATTCATCTATTTATTTTTAACCTTTAAATCTTTTTGTCATTCAAAGTTATTTTCTATAATTATATATTTTTATAAAATTTTTAAGTTAAGATTTTTTAGCTTGGCTTCTCTCTCATATTCTTCTTGTCATACAGTAACAAATGATATGCCTAGCATTTCTAACTACTCTTGAAATGTCTCCTATTTCCTCCAAAAATTACTGATTACCTCCAATCCTTCAAATTATAATGTATTTCATTAAGGATTCAAAAGTAAGATCACTGAATCTATAGAACTAGGTTGTTTCAAAATTTAGTTTATTGTAGGATTCTAAAAATAAAATCGATAAAAATTATGCTTTAAAATTGTTTACTTACTATGAGTTACAGAGAAATGGTTGTTCAACAGTTCGCAAAAATTCTAAGCTATAGATTCTCGGAAAGAGAGTTGTATTATGTTTTAAGTAAAAAAATTTCTTTGGGAACTTTATCCATTTTTTTACGACAAAATGAGTAACTTTCCACCTTATACTCAAATGTTAAAAAAGTGGCTGAAAATTTGGAAGTTAAAAAAGGTGGTTTAGTGTAATTTTATTTTCTCTTTTTTTACCATTCTAAGTGTATTTACAATTCTGAGCAGGCAAACATAGCATGAACGAGAGATTAGGCGTGTTTCTTAACCTCATCATGGTGTTTGTTCAATATGTAATTCAATTCATCAAACACAAGCCTAGCCGTATCACAGTCAAGGGACTCCACCATTGATGCTAGACTTAGTAATTTAAGGTATCTATGGGGTACCATATCAAGCAACGGCTCTAAAGCGTGTAGCGTCAGTTCAATGCGGAATGTCGATTTAAGTAATTGTATGGCAGGTAGTGCTATGTAAATCCATTTAGTTAAATTCATGATATATTTTTATAAAAAGATATTAAAATGAAATATAAAAAATTGCAAGAATTTAAGAAATTATTTCATATAAAAAAGATGGAATTGAAAAATAAGAGGTATATATGATTTGCTGAATAATTTGATGCAATAATTTATTAAAAGATCCAAATTATAAAGAAAGAGAATATGGAATAGACTCAAATAAGCCAAATTTTCTTTTAGCTTACGCTTTAAAGAAATTGCCGGAAAATGAAGCATTGAAATTCAAAAATGTTGAAAATTTCAATAAGAGTTCTAAAGGTTTAGTAGATTTTATTCAAGTTTATTTATGATAATCTCGCTTAGAGAAATACTAGAAGAATTCGCTCCAATGATATTTGTAAGTATCTTGCGGTAGAATTTTTTAGATGATAAGAGAAGCGTTAAATAAAGGAATTGAGTAGAAAGTGAATAATATTACTAACTATACTTAGTAAAATCTATTAATATTGCAAAGTAAATTTTAAATCAATGCAAAAAATTAATTCAAAACTTATACTTTAAAATAAATGTTAAAGAAGATAAAATTAAAGAAATGAAGAATTTCTTAAAACATATGAATCCAATAAAGAATAAAAAGAAAGTATAAAAGTAAGCTTTTCTCTCTTTTATATAAATTAAGTAATGAAATAAGTATTTATGAAAAAAGTTGGTGATGAATATAGGCATACTGCAATGGAAACTTGGTATCTCATAAAGGGAATTGAAAGAGAAACATTCCTAAGTAATTAGAGGCGATTTGCTGATTGTATCCCATAAAGGGAATTAAAAGTATATTATTTTCAAGTACAGTTTAATTCGCCTTTCTCTATTATTTAATTATATTATTTCAATACTTCTAGTTATATCTAAAACCGCCATTAATCCATTAACCAACACGATTCCAATTCTTTGATTGTTTAAATAAGAATTTGAATTATTTTAATCATCCGGATTTCTTATCCAGCTTAAAATCTTTTTTATACTATTTAACGAATAAAATAATTCTATCTTATCTCTTTCGTTAACCTTTACATAAGTTAAAGTTTTCTCCAAACCGCTGTGTGCAAAGAA
>JAVVGB010000056.1:0-6919 GCA_032249315.1 Thermoproteota archaeon | reverse complement strand
AAGAATTAATAACTTCTTTAAATTTAAATGAATATATAAAACTATATGATTGGATCCGACATGAAGACTTAAAGTATCTCTATACCATTTCAAAACTGGTAGTTTATCCTTCAATTTATGAAGGTGTTGGTTTACCTGTAATAGAGTCAATAAGATACGGAAAACCTGTTCTTATAAGCGCTAATACTGCAATGGAAGAGATTGTTAACGAGCCAGAATTAACTATTCAAGAACCATTTAACCCCAATGCATGGGCAAAATCGATATACGAACTCTTAAATAATGAACATTTATATTTAAAATTAAGCAAAAAGATGGAAGAAAGATCCAAAGTTTTCTCAATTGAAAATATGATCGCACAGCATCTAAGATTATACCGAGAAGTAGCCTTTTATGATTAAGGTCTTATTCGTAACAAAATTTCCGCCAGAAAAGGATGGTGTTGGTGATTATAGTTTCGAGTTAGTCCAATATCTGAGAAAATATTGCGATGTAGGAGTTTTAACTTACAAAAACGGACATAACGATGAAAATGTCTATAGAGTTTTAGATAGAAATAAACTCATTTTTTACGATGTTCAAAAATATATTAAATTTCTTTGTAAAGAAAAAGGATACAATGTTGTTCATTTTCAAACAGCTTCTTTTACTTTTCCTAGAAACTTTTATCTTTTTCCTTTATTAATTAAAGAAAAATTAGTTAGCACAATTCATGAGGTATTAACATTAAGACAATTTCATTATTTACCTTTTGTTTTGAATGTTTACATGAGATCAAATATCATAATTACATTATCAAAGGAAATTGCTAAGCTATTAATTAGCTATTATAAAATAAAACCAGAAAAAATTAGAGTAATGTATCATGGAGCAGATATTATTCGTTTTAACCCAAATGTAGATTCAAAACCTTTTAGATCTTTGTTTAATTTAGAAGATAATTTTGTAATAATGATATTTGGCTTTATAGGACCAGGAAAAGGTCATGATTTATTAATAAAAGCTTTCTTGAAGGTCTCTAATAAAATGCCTAATGCAAAATTGGTAATTGCAGGAAGCACTAAAAATTTAAATTATTTAGAATATTTAAAAAAAATTGCATTAAAAAATAAAGAAAAAATTGTGTTCACTGATTACATTCCTTATGAAATGCTACCATCTTGTCTAGCTTCCGCTGATATATTTGTTTTGCCTTACCTTGGAGGAATGCACCCTAGCGGTCCATTACATAGAGCTCTAGCATCAGGAAAAGCAATAATAACTAGCAATAATTCAGTGATAAAAGAAATAATTAAGGATGGTTATAATGGAATTTTAATTAAACCAGGAAGTATCGATGAGCTTGCAAATGCGATAGTTAGATTATATGAAGATGATGGATTAAGAAAAAAGCTTGCTATTAATGCTAGAAAGTTCGCAGAACAATTTTTAGATTGGGATAAAATAGCTAAACAAACAGTTGAAATATATGAGGAAGTTTTAAAATAGTGCTATGATAAAAAGCTAACTACCAAAAATATGTTTTAAAATTCTTAAAATAAAGGAAAAATTAATCTCTTCTTTAAATAATTAATATAATTAATTAGCTAATTTAAAATTATGAAAGCTGCCTTCTTAAATGAAATAAAAAAACCTTTAATAGTTAAGGAGACAGATGTGCCTAAACCAGGTCCTTTTGAAGTAGTAATTGAACAAGAATTCACAGGTATTTGCTATAGAGATATTTTAACTTACGAAGGTTGGTTTCCAAGAGTAAAATTGCCAATAATACCTGGACATGAAATTGCTGGAAAGATAATCGAAGTAGGAGAAAATGTTCATGAATTTAAAGTAGGAGATAGAGTGGCATCTTTAATATATATTCCTTGTGGTCAATGTAAAAATTGCAAAGCAGGCTTAGAAAATTTATGTAGAAATAAACTTACTTATGGAGAAGATGTTAACGGCGGCTATTCTAAATATGTGAAAGTGCATGTTAATAGTTTAGTTAAAATACCTAGAAAAGTTAATATAGAAAACGGTGTAATCGCTGCATGTTTAACTGGAATGCTTATTCATGCTTTAAAATATAGAGCTAAAGTTAAAAAAGATAATTGGGTTTTAGTAACAGGTGCAGGAGGAGGAGTTGGAATACATGCTATACAAATAGCTAAAGCATTGGAAGCAAAAGTTATAGCAGTAACAAGTTCAGAATGGAAAGTTAATAAAATTAAAGAAGTCAATGCTGACCACATAATAGTAGCTAAAAATGGTTTTAGCGAAGAAGTTAAAAAATTAACAGATGGTGAAGGTGTAGATGTTGTAGTAGAAGCTGTAGGCCAACCTACTTTTGAACAAAGTTTGAGAAGTGTTAAATGGGGTGGCAATGTGGTGCTTATAGGAAACGTCAATCCACAACCAGTTCAAGTTAGTCTTGGACCTTTAATATTAAGAGAAGTTGGAATATTAGGAAGTTTAAGTTCAAGAAAAAAAGAAGTTACCGAAGCATTGAGATTAGCTTCAAAAGGTAAAATAAAACCAATAATAGATTCTATAATAAATTTAGAAGAAATAAATGAAGCATATAACAAATTAAAAAATAAGGGAGCAATTGGAAGAATATTTATTAAGTTAAGCTAATGAAAAGAATACTAGTATTAGGAGCAGGAGGTTCCGCTGGAATAAATTTTATTAAATCTTTAAGAATTTCTCCTGAGAAGTTTTACATTGTAGCTACAGATATAAATAAATATCATTTAGAACTTGTTCAAGCTGATAAAACTTATTTAGTAGAAAAAGCAACAAGTCCAAATTACATTGAAACAATCAACAAAATAATAGAAAAGGAAAACATAGATTTTGTTCATGCTCAGCCAGACATTGAAGTTTTTGTTTTATCTAAAAACAGAGATAAAATTAAAGCTAGAACTTTTTTACCCAAGCATGAAACAATAGAAATATGTCAAGATAAAATTAAAACGAATAAATTACTAGAGAAAAAAGGGATACCTGTAGCTAAAACTTACATGATAGAAAATAAGGAAGACATTAAAAAATATTATGAAGAGTTAAAAGATAAAGAAGGAAAGGTTTGGATTAGAGCTAGAAGAGGGGCAGGATCCAAAGCTTCTTTACCAGCATATAATCCATTTCAAATAGAAGCATGGATAGATTATTGGAAGCATAAAGAAGGTCTTGATTTAAGAGATTTTATGATTTGTGAATTTCTACCAGGAGAAGAATATGCCTTTCAAAGTTTATGGAAAAATGGGGAGCTTATAGTTTCTCAAGCCAGAAAAAGATTGGAATATCTTTTTGGAAATATAACACCGAGTGGTCAAACTTCAACTCCTTCTGTAGCAGTGACAGTACATAACGAGGAAGTTAACAAGATTGCTACTGAAGCAATAAAAGCTATAGATGAAAAACCAAATGGTATTTTTTGCGTTGATATGAAATGCAATAAAGAAGGAATACCTTGTATTACAGAAATAAATGCGGGCAGATTTTTTACAACAAACGACTTTTATTCCCATTTAGGCTGTAATATGCCTTGGATTTACATTAAGTTAGCTTTTAATGAAAAAATACCTCCAGTTAAAAAATATAATGCTGTAGAAGAAGGTTATTATTGGATCAGATTACCAGATGCAGGTCCTGTGCTTGTAAAAGAAGGAGAATTTAAAAGTATAAAACCATAATATATATGGAAAAAATCAAAATACCTTTTCTTGATCTAAGATCAGAATATCTCTTTTTAAAAAA
The DNA here is from genome assembly GCA_032249315.1 of Thermoproteota archaeon. Taxonomy (GTDB): domain Archaea; phylum Thermoproteota; class Thermoprotei; order Gearchaeales; family Gearchaeaceae; genus SCGC-AAA471-B05. Next base: position 3,175 of record JAVVGB010000056.1, on the reverse strand, counting down.
AGAAATAGATAAAGCCTTAGAAGAAGTGCTTCTTAGCGGCCGCTTTATTTTAGGTCCAAATGTGGAAGCATTTGAGAAAGAATTTGCTAGCTATATAGGATGTAAATATGCCATAGGTGTAGCTTCTGGAACTGATGCTTTAGTCTTAGCTTTGCATTGTTTAAATTTACCTAAAGGAAGTGAAGTTATATTGCAATCTTTTACTTTCATAGCTGTAGCTGATAGTGTAGTAAGAAATGGACTTAAACCAGTTTTTTGTGATATTGATAAACGAAGTTATAATTTGGATGTTAAGAAAATTAAAGAAGCAATAAATGAAAAAACTAAAGCAATAATAGTTAACCATATGTATGGTCTCCCAGCGGAGATGGAAGAAATTATTGAAATAGCTGAATCAAAAGGTCTATGGGTTATAGAAGATTGTAGTCATGCTCATGGTGCATTATATAAAAATAAAAAAGTAGGAAACTTTGGGCATATAGCATGTTTTAGTCTCTATCCAGCAAAAATCCTTGGAGCATATGGTGATGGCGGAATTATTACCACAAATATTGAAGAGTTTAACGAAAAATTAAGAATGTTAAGAAATTATGGACAAAAGGTTAAGTATTACCATGAAATGGTAGGTTACAATAGCAGATTAGATGAAATACAAGCTGCAATATTAAGAGTAAAGTTAAAGTATTTAGATGATTTTATAAAAGCAAGAAGAAAAATAGCTAAAATTTATCGAGAAGGATTAACAAATAATGTAGTTCTTCAAGAAGAACCTGACCATGTAGTTCACTCCTATGGTTATTTTGTTATAGCTACAAAAAGAAGAGATGAGCTTCAAGATTATTTAAATAAGAAAGGTATTGAAACTATAATTCATTACCCTTTACCTATACATTTACAAAAATCTTACAAGGACTTTTCTACATATAATTTGCCTAATACTGAAGAAGCTTGCAAAATTGTATTATCTTTGCCTATTCATCCTTTTCTTAAAGAAGAAGAAGTTAATTATATAGTAAATAGTATTAACGAGTATTTTAAACAATGATAAAAGTAGGTCTTATAGGTTTTGGGACAATGGGAAAAAATTATGCTAGAATATTAAAAAAATTAAATAATGAAAATTTGTGTGTTTTTTCTTCTATTTCAGACTTAAATCCAAACTTAAAATTTGAAGCAGAAAAGTATGCAAAGTTTTATCAAGATTATAAGGAAATGATCGAAAAAGAGGATTTAAATGCAGTATGCATAGTAACACCTGCTCAACAAAGTGCAAAAGTAGCTAAACAATGCATTCAAATGGGTATAAGTAATATTCTAATAGAAAAACCTATAGTGCCATTAGCTTACTTAAGAGAAGGTTATGAACTATTAAATTTAGCAAAGGAAAAAAATGCGAGAGTTATGTCTGCTGATATTATTTGCTACGATCCTGCTACAATAGCTTTAAAGAAAAATTTAAATAAACTTGGTAAAATAAAAGCTATCTTAACTATAAGATTTGGAAAATATCCATATAGATTTACAGATGTTGGTGTGAATGAAGATTTGCTTGTTCATGACTTGACATTTGCAAGATACTTACTTGAATGGGAAAAGTTTTATGTTAAAAGCGTAATTAAACATCCTTTTTTTAGAGAAACACAAATCGATTTTGTTTCAATAGAAGCTATATCTCAAAGTAATGTAAAATTAATAGCTTCTGCAACTTGGTTAAGCGAGGAAAAAATAAGATTAGCTATAGTTATTGGTGAAGAAAAAATAGCACAGATAAATTTTTTAGATGAAAAAAAGAGTCTAAGATTTTTACCTAAAGAAATGATAAAGCAAGTTAATTTCGAAGTTATTAAAAAAATTGAAGAAAAAGAAATAGGAGAAGCTATACCTTTAGAGAAATACGAACCATTGGAAAAAGAGTTAAGATATTTCTTAGAAACAATAAAAAATAACGAAACTCCTATTACAAATTTAGAAAGAGCTTTAGAAACTTTGGAAATGCTTTACCCAACGATATTATGATAGAGAAAATAATTTTATCAATTCTTATCTTAATTTTACCAGGAATAATTCTCTCTTTGATATTATTTAATAAAAAAGAAGTAACAATAATAGAATTTTATTCGTTGTCTCAAGCTTTAAGTATAGCAACTTTAGCTTTTATTACATCAATATTATTATTCATGAAAATATTAATTAATATTTACATAATTTATGTTTTAATATCAATTTTTATAATTATAATTTTTATATTAAAATATTTTTTAAAATTAAAAGTTAAATTAATTTTTGATAAATATCAATTATTAGCTTTAATCTTTTTATTGGTCCCTATTTCTTATTATATCTTATATTTTTATTCTGAACCCTATTTTTCATTAACGCCTAGCGGAGATCCTTATTATTATGTTCTTCATTACAAGACACTTTACGAAGGAGATATTATTAGTTACTATGCAAATAGACTATCAATATTCGCTCCTGCATTATTCTTAGTTTCATTCCCTTTAGATATTCCTTTTTCATTCATATCAATTAGATATTTAACAGCTTATTTTGATATTTTAACAGGCTTAATGATTTACTCAGCTACTTTAGTTTCTACCAAAAATAAAAAATGGGCATTAATAGCTTTATTGTGCTTTAATATAATTCTTTTCGTAAACTATTCAGCATATTTTGTTAGCGGCTTATTCGCAAACATATTAGCAAACTTTCTAAGTTTTGCTTTAATATACTTAATTTTTTATTTAAAAGAAGAAAATTTAAAGAGTTACTTTTTCTTAACAATATTAAACTTAACTGTATTAGCAATGCATATAAGTGTAGGATTGTTATTAATAGCGTTATTAATTTATTTTTTACTTACTTTTAGAAAAAAAGCTTTCGCGTTACCTACTAAAAATTCATTAGCAGTAATAGTTCCATTTTTAATATTAACAATACTTGGTTTTACTGTAATTAAAACGGGCGAGATTCCTTTATTGGTTTATTTCTTCCAATATGCATTAGGAGAGACAGGTTTCATCGTTGTAACTCCAGGAGATCAAACAGGAGATTCGTTCTCATACATAATTAATAATTATTTTAGATTTTTAATACCTTATATTTCTATTGCCTCACAATATTTTTTATTATTATATCCTTTGCTTATTATTCCATTTATCTCATTCAAATTTTA
>JAVVGB010000055.1:0-6924 GCA_032249315.1 Thermoproteota archaeon | reverse complement strand
CATTGTTAGGAATTACTGGAACAAGGGCTAGAGACATCTTTGGCTATTGTATAGCAGCAATGCTTCTTGCAACAATACCATTTGCAATAGGTTTAACCTTCATACCTTATTACTAAAAAATTAATTTAATTTTTTTAAAAATTTTATTAAAAAAATTGTAAGAAATATAGTATTTAAAATACCACAAATTGTCATTATTGTATATCTTATAAATTTAAATGGTTCTGTTGTTGTTAATTTTATATCAAAGAAATAAAGATTTTGATCTAGTGGGGTAAAGAAGCGTATTAAAAATGGATTATTAGTCGCAATAAATACGAAAGCATTAATTTGAATTAAAAGGAATAATAGTTTAAGATAACTTTTTTGTAACATAATATAATTTGCAAGATAGATTGCTAGAAAGTAAAGAATATATTGCTCATTAACGTTTTGTCTTGTGATCAAAAAAATTAAAGTTGTTAACAAAAAGAAGTTAATAATTGTATTAAAATTTATTTCTTTAACTTTTATTTTATAAAAAATTAATGAAGTTATAAGGGTAGGAAGCCAAAAATAGGGAATGATCATTACAGCCAAAACATACGTGTTGAAAAACAAATTTGAATTAAGATAATAAAGATAGTAAAATAACATAAATGCATTAAATTGACCTAGCGTTTTCTTAAAGAATACATCTTCAACAGCAAATGCTATATTTGTAAGCTGATTGAAAAGCTGAAAGGGAAACAATGATAAAATAGGTATAATTACTCCTAAAATTAAAAAATATCCTATGTTTTTTATTACAAATTTTCTATTGCTTAAAAATAAGATTAAATAAGCAATTAAATATATAAATGGCAAACCTATAATTAAAAATGCAAATATTAAATATAATAAACTATAATTAGACTTGTAATTTAATAAGAACATTAAAATAAATGTAATAGCTAATGAATGTGGAATTCCCCATAAACTTGAAAAAATAATTGTAATAGGATTAAAAAGCCAAAATATTGAATATTTAATGTTATTATTAAAAAATTTTAAACTTATTTTATATATTAAATAACCATTTAATACATCTCCTATTATAATAGGCTGCTTTAATAAAAAGTAATATAGAAATGGAAAATTAATTCCTATAGAACTATAAATTAAATAGGCAAGCAGGCAGTAATAAGCATAAACTGGAGGATACGCATATCCAACCTTTTCTTGAGGCGAAAAGCTAACATCTGGATATGGACCTATAAAAACATAAAGAGGTTTTCCCAATGCTAATTGTTTACCTACTCTTGCCAACATCTCAAAATCATAGGGATGGCCAGTCCAGAAAGAAAATGACTCACGAATAATTAATGCAATAATTATCAAATATCTTAATCTTAACATAAGTATAGTATTTTTACTTAATTTAAAAATTTTTTAACGAATGTATGTTAAAAACATTTTGTTAATTCTAGAAAGCTTAAGATTTTTATTTAGGGTGTTTGAATAATCTTGTAATGAATGAAAAAAGATTGCTAAATCTTCTTAACTATTTTTCTAAATTTAACTCGCCAATTTCAATTGAAGATGTTAAGCTTTTCATTGATGATTTTGATGTTGAGAAGCTTAAACATGCTTCAATATATTATAAATTTGGACTGCTAAGTAAAAATGAGATGCATATACATGAAAAGTTGAAATACTTAAAATTTAATGAAAGAATGATCGAATTAGCTCTTCAAATAATTAATTATCTACAAAAATATTCAGGAGCAATTTTAATTTTCATTACTGGTTCTTTAGCTTATAAAAATGCAAGACCATGGGAAGATATTGACCTTGCTATAGTATCGAATAGAAAAAATTTAATAAGAACTTTTTTAAAGATATTATTCTTAAATAGAAAATTATACTGGAATAAAATAAAGCTTAAGTTATGTGTAAATTTTGTGGTTTCCATAGAAAAATTTTCTGAAGTAATCAACAATTCCTGTTCGGCTCTCGTAGCATTGGATCTAATTAAAGCAATTCCTTCAAATCCCAATTTATATTATGATTTGATAGGAAATACGAATTGTGTAAAAAAATATTTTAAAACAAGATCGTTTGGAAAATTAAAAATAAAATATTCTAACTATTCATTAATAGATTTAATCTTATTTATCATTGTTTTTATCTATTTTAGAATTATAAATTATATAAGAAATCTTAGATTATTGAAAAAAGGACAGCATTTAAAGCTATTTAATTATGATTTAAATCCTGATTTATATATGATAAAATCAATAAAATATGAAATATTAAAAAAAGAATTTGAAAAAAATATTTCTAGATTTCTAGAAATGTTAACAATTTTAATTTACCGTGAGTAATAGTGGCTATGGATATTGATTGTTTGCTCATCAATCCTTATTTTTTAAAATTCGATCCTACTCAGAAAAAGCAGAGAAGTCCATATGAACCTTTAGGTCTTCTTTATGTTGGAAAAGTTTTAAAGCAAGCAGGTTATAATGTTCGTTTATTAGATTGTACTTTTTTGAATTCTATAGAGGAAGCTAAAGAAGAAATTAAAGCATTAATGCCTAAAACTGTAGGAATATCAAGTAAAATTACGCTTACAAAATATGTTACTGAATTCATTAATTATTTAAAAAAACTGGGTATACCAACAATTGTAGGAGGTCCCGATGCTTCTTTGAGACCTATAAAATATATTAACTTAGGTGCTGATTATGTTGTTGTAGGAGAAGGAGAAGAAACTACTAAAGAACTTCTATCTAAAATAATAAATAATGAAGAAGTTGATAATGTAAAAGGAATTGTATATAAAAAAGATGGACAACTAATATCAACTCCTCCTAGACCTTTTATAAGAAATTTGGATTCTTTAGGTTCTCCAGATAGATCATTAATTGATATTTATGAATACAGAGATGTATGGCTTGAAGATCATGGATTTGCAATGGCAACAGTTATGACCAGCAGAGGTTGCCCTTATGCTTGCAACTACTGCAGTAATCCAATTGCTCCATTCGGCAGAAGATATACTTATAGATCAGCCAAAAATGTAGTAGATGAATTGGAAGATTTGGTTGTAAAATATGGTTTTGATAGGATTTGGTTTGCTGATGATGTATTTACAATAAATAGAGAAAGAACGATTGCTCTTTGTAAAGAAATTTTAAACAGAGGATTAAAATTTAAATGGAGTTGTCTTACAAGAGCTGATAGAGTAGATGAAGAGATGCTAAAATTAATGAAAAAGGCAGGTTGCGAACAAATTTTTTATGGCTTAGAAAGCGGTGCTCAAGAAATGTTGGATGCTATGAATAGGAATATGAAAGTAGAAACGATGAGAAAAGGTCTATTAACAACAAAGAAAGTAGGAATAAGGATACATACTTTTGTAATGGTAGGATATCCAGGTGAAAGATACGAATATTTGTTAAAAACCCTTGATTTCATGAAAGAGATTTTACCTGATGAATATAGTTTCACAATTGCTTATCCATTACCTGGAACGAAGCTTTATAATTTAGTAGATTTTAAAGAAGATCCTGAATTAGAATGGGAATCACCAAATGAAAACAAGCTGCTTTTTAAAAGCGGTATGCCTCAACAAGCCCTAAGATTCTTTATAGAAAATTCAAGAATAGAGTTAGCATTAAGGAGAAGGTTTAAAAAATTATCTTTAGTTGAAAGAATATTTAATAAGACAACGAACCTAATATTAAGATTTTTAACAATAAGAAGTGGAAAATACGATTGGAAAACTAGAGAGCGTATCATTTCAAAATATTTAAAGTACGAACAAAAGATGCGTTTTAGATAAAATAAATTTAAAAATATTTAAACACTTTAGTATAATGGAAAAATTTAACATAGTTATTCCTGCTTATAATGAAGGAAAAAATTTGAGAATCTTGATACCTTACTTAATTAGCTTTAATTTAGAAAATTTAGATAAAATCTACGTTGTAGATTCAGCTTCAAATGATATAACACCTGAAGTAATGAATTATTTTATTCAAAGGTATCCAAACATTGTTTATATAAGAGAGGAAAAAAGGAATGGTAAAGCATGTGCTATTAACAAAGCGTTAGATCTTATTCATGATGGTATAGTTGTTATTCATTCTGCAGATTGTTTTACAGATAAGGAATCGCTGTTAAAGCTTATAGAGGTTATCAATGGCAAAATAGGTGCTTCTATGCCTTCAGTTGAACCTTTAATGAAATATAATAATATTTGTGAGAAATTATCCTATTACTCATGGTTTATAGCAAACATAACTTCTCAAGAACTTTATAATCTTGGCATGTTGCATCATTTAGATCATGATATTTTTGCATTTAGAAGAGATTTGATTGATAAATTAAATGAAAAAGCTATAAACGATGATTCATTTATTGCTTTGATGATAAGTAAGAAAGGTTATAAAATTGCTTTTGTTGATGGAGCCAAAGTAAAACTTAAAGCTACTTCAGAATTACGTGATCTTATATTACAAAGAATTAGAATAAATTATGGTCATAAGTTTAATAGAAAATTAACTGGACGTGACCCTACTACGCTAAAAAATATATTTAAAATTAAACCTTTGGTTGGATTAAAAATTCTGATAAAAAGTATAGTTAAAAAATTTCCTGAATCATTAATTTATATTCCTCTTTTAATTTTCTTTGAAATTTTTATCGATCTGTTTTTGTTACTTAAAATTTATAGGTTCGATTTCATTAAATGGCCATTAGCTTTATCAACAAAGAATGCTTTAGAGGATTTGCATAGCATTAAAATAGAAGAGAAAATCAAATTTAAAAAATAGATGTTATAAAATTTATAATAAAAATTGAATTATTATTTCTTCTTTTAATTATTAACCTAATTCTTTTTTAATTTTTCTATATCTAATTAACATAAATGAAACAATTAAAATTATCATGATTATGGAAAACAATATTGTTGTATAATCGTAAAGAATACTAGTAAATTCTTTGATTTGTCTATAAATTATTTTAATTTCCTGAACAGAATTTCCATTTTTCAAATCAAGGTTTAAGAATATCTCGTTATCTTTTCCTATACTTTCATTGTAACTAGAAACGAAAACTTCAAGCCAATCATTTCTATAAAATGTCTTTTTAAAAACTTCTTGATTTATTATATTTTTATTAAAAACAATTTTTAATACCAATGAAGAATTTTCATATTTTTTATTATAATTTTTAAAGAATAAGCTAACAGTTAAAGCATATTCTTTTATTAAGAAATTGTTTGTAAGATTTGCAATGTAAGAAGAAGAAGGAATTACAGTAAATATTAAGTTTAACTTTGTTGAATTGTTCAAGTAATATTCATAATTTATATTTATAGCTATTACTTTGTTATTTGATAGTTTAAGAAAGCTAACAGTTGGTTTAAATTGTATTAAATTGATTTCTTTAATTATCTCATTTATTGCAGGAATTCTTTGTTTTCCAATATGCTCTATTAATGAGATATTATTAATTGTAAGTATTGAATCTTTATGTATTTGGTAATTTTTACGATAATAAGTCATGCTTATAACCTTGCTGAATTCTAATCCAAAACCTTTCCTTTCTTCGTTCAGACACTCAATTAAAAAAGCATTAGTTTTATTAGTTAATTCAAAGTTCATATTTAATTCTCTAACTTCAAGATTTGTAACATTGTTTTTTTCTACAACCATATGGTAATAATTTTTCCCTTCAGATGCTACTACATAGTATTCTTCTTCCCATTTATTAATTGAAACAATTTCATAATTTGCATAGCCAAACCTTTTAGATAAATATTTTAATGCTAATTGTGTAACATCATCACTGCTTGAGTATACTGTATTTAACAAAATTAGTGCGATAACAAATAACCCAATTAAATTCTTCATCGTTAAAATTTTGTTGCAGGTAAAAATAAATGTTGTCATTTCTAGTACATTAGAAACTTAGAAAATATGCGAGGCTAATAAGGTAAAGAACAAAAATTGTTATTATGCTGTTTTGAAGATTTTCACTTTTAATGATTTGAACAGCCTTTATGAGCATGACTATTGACCATGATTGGAAAATTACGAACAGAAGTCTTATGAAAGCTTGAAATTGAAATTGTGTGATGAATTTAAAAATAAGAGAGTAAGCTCCTAAAGGTAAAAAAGCGAAAGGAATTAACAAAAATAAATATATGTGATTCTTTTTATTTTTTAAAAATATACTAATAATAAAATCCAATATTAAATATATAAATATCCAATTTATTGTAAAATTTAATATTACATCAAAAAGTGAAATTTCACTAACGTCTTTGATAAAAATAAATCTTAAACTAATATTAGTATAGTAAAATATTACAAAATATAAAATAATTATAAAAGGAAGAGTTAAAATTGTAAATTTAACATTATTTATTAAAAATGAAAACAATATATTCCCATTTAAAATGTTATAAATCTTAATAAAATTATTATCTTGTTTTTGGTTAGTTAATTTATATTCGCTCTTTTTAATAAATTTGTACAGCTTAATCCCCTCTTCATTTAACATATATTTTTTATCTTCATTTTGAATAATAAAATCTGATAACATGGATAAATGATGATATATGCTACCAGTACTTATTCCTAATTCCTTTTTTAATTCCTTAAATCCCATCGGGCCATGATTAGCTAATAATTCAATGATTTTAACTCTTACAGGATGAGAAATAATAGTAAAAACAAGAAGTTCCCTTTTTTTACCCATAATTTAATATCTCTTTTAAGATTATTAAGAATTTTAAAAAAATATCTCTTTCCAAATAAGAAGCTAAGCGATTTTAATTTTATAAGCTAAAGAAGAATAATTCGCACTTAATACATATAAAGAAAGCAAAAATCAAAAATTTAAAAAATTTAAATTTTCAATTCTCTTTATTATCTCTAAGAATAACCTTTT
>JAVVGB010000054.1:0-6957 GCA_032249315.1 Thermoproteota archaeon | reverse complement strand
TCTCATTTGCAGGAATGATGAAAGCCTTGCATCTTAATTGCTTCTTTTAATTTCTGGTTAACTCCTAAAATTTTGCCAGGCGTAGCAATAAACTTTACCTCTCTTCCTGTAGTTATAGCATGATTTTTTAGAGGAGCTATTGCGGGATTTTACAGGGCTGATATCTGGAATTATACAGAAGTAAAACAAAATAATTTTAGTTTTTTTATTAGTAGTTCATTCTACACAACAACTCATTTTTGATATATCTCTTATAAAAGATTGTGAAGCTAATTTTAATCCTTCGCTAAGAGTAGGAAATACATGTATTGTATCAATTATATCCCAAATTGTTAAGCCATATTTGATTGCTAATACACCTTCAATTATAAATTCTGTAGCAAATGGAGAAAGAGCATGTACACCAACTATCTTATCAGTATTAGGATCTATAATTATTTTTATTAGCCCTTCTTCTTTTAACATTTTTCCTTTAGGTATATCTTCTAAGCTTATTATTCTACAGCTACAAGCTCCTGTTTTCTTAACATATTCTTCTTCTAAATATCCTACAGAAGCTATTTGAGGATATGTAAAAATTGCCCAAGGAACATAAGTATAATCTATTGTTTCCTTTCCTCCAAAGGAATTTATTGCAGCAATAACTCCCTCTCTTGCAGCTAAAGTTTCAAGCATCAATTTTTTCTTTATAACATCTCCAGCTGCAAAAATATTTGGATTGCTTGTTCTTAAATTTGAATCCGTAATTATAAAACCTCTTTCATCCGTTTTAACCATAGCTTTTTCTAAATTCAATGAATCCGTGTTTGGTCTTCTTCCTGTAGCAACTAAAATTTGTTCAACTTCTATTTCCTTTTTCTTATCATGCAAAGAAACTTCTATTTTCTTTTCCTTAATTTTTATTGATTTAACTCTTGTATATATTTCCATTCCTTCTTCTTTTAATATTTTTTCTAATAACTCAGAAATTTCAGGCTCTGCAGTATATGCTATTCTTGGAAGTATTTCAACTAAAGATACCTTTGTTCCGAAATGCAAAAAAGCTTGGCCCAATTCTAAACCTATTGCTCCTCCTCCTATTACTCCTAAACTATAAGGAAGTTTTCTTATTTCCCAAATATTATCGCTTGTTAATACTTCAACGTTATTTATTCCTTCAATATTTGGTATCGTTGCTCTCGAACCTGTTGCAATTATAAATTTATCTCCTTCAATTTCTATTTTTCCTTCTTCTGTTTTAACTTCTATTATATTGGGATAAGTAAAAGTAGCTTCGCCTTTGATCAAATCTACGTTATTATAACTTTCTATTACTTTTTCATATTTTTCTTTCCTTAAATCTTCTACCAACTCTTTTACTCCTTTCATTACTTCTTCAAAATTTAATCTTTTTGATACTATGTACATTCCTGGCAATTTATTTGAGTAAAAATATTTATGGGAAATTTCCAATAAGTATTTCGAAGGGATGCATCCCACATTGACACATGTTCCACCTATATTTCCTTTTCCAATTAAAGCAATTTTTGCATTTCCCTCTGTAATTTCGCTTGCTTTTATTGCAGCAGCAAAACCAGCAGCTCCGTAACCTATTATTACTAAATCATATTTTTTTTGTTTAATCATATATGAAATATTTATCATATTTAATATTTAAGTCTATCTTTAAAAATATAATGAAAATTATGTAAGAATTTATAGGATCTACCAAGTTTTTCTTTCTGTAATTAAGTTAAGATTTTTATATTTAATGCAGAAATAAAATATCGTGATTGAGGATATAAGGATTCGTGTTGCATTTTTCACTTTATTGATAACTTTCACTGTTTTAACTTTAAGAATTTTTGCTTATTTATTAAGTGGAAGTTTAGCTATTTTAGCTGATAGTTTTCATAGCTTTACTGATATAATAGCTGGAATTTTAGCAGTAATATCATTAAGGGTAGCAATAAAAGAACCTGATCTTGAACATCCTTATGGACATGGAAAAGCTGAAAGTTTAGGAACCTTGGGCATTTCATTAGCTTTGGTAGCAATTTTTGTGTATATTTTATATGAAGCATTTAATAGATTATTTCAAATAAAATATGAAATAGAATTCAGTGAACTTGTAGCATTTTTCTTAGTTTTAACTATAATGATTGACTATTGGCGTTCAAAAGTTCTTTTAAAATATTCCAAGAAGTTTTCTTCACAAATTCTTGAAGCTGATGCTCTTCATTATAAAAGCGACTTTTATGCTACATTGTCAATATTAATTCTTTCATTAGCTGTTTACTTTTCAATAATAAAAGAAAGTTTAGTGTTATATTTAGATTCAATATTAGGAATATCTATTTCATTTTATTTTGCTATTGCAGGTTTAAAGCTTGCCAATAGAGCTATTAATGAATTGATGGACAGAGCTCCCATTGAAGCTATTAAATATTTTGAGAAATCCTGCGAAGAGCTTGGTATAAAATGCAAAAATACAAGGGCAAGAAGGGTTGGAAATAAAGTTTTTCTTGATTCTACGATAATTTTGCCTGAAAAATTGAGCATTGAAGAAGCCCATGATTTTGCTAATAAAATAGAAGAAAAGATCAAATATTATCTTAAAGATGAAAAGTTGGATATAACAATTCATATGGAAACTGAAGAAAGTGAGAAAAGATCTGAAATAATGAAACGTGTAGGAGATATTGCTAAAGAAACTAAAGGAGTAATAGGTGTTCATGATATATCTGTTATTAAAGAAAAGGATCAGTACCATGTTAGGCTTCATGTTGAAGTAAGTCCTACGGTTACTTTAAAAGAAGCTGGTTTAATAGGTAAAAATATTGAAGAAAAAATTAAGTCAGCAATAAAAGAAGTAGCAAGTATCGTAGCTCATGTTGAACCTAGAAGAGTAAGTTCCTATGATATAAATATGTTGGTATTAAACTTAATTAAAAAAGATCCAAGACTTAAAAACAATGTAAAGTTATTATCTGTTAAAACTTTGAATATAGAAAATAAGTTAATTGTTGATATTAAATGTTTGGTAAAGGGTAATTTGAATGTTGAAGAAGCTCATAGGCTTATAACGATATTGGAAGGAATGATCAGAGAAGAGCTTGGGAGCAATTGTTTAATTACAATAAACTATTCAAGTGAGTATTAAGAAGGTTTTATCTTTTTCCTGAAAATTATTATTAAAAGCGAAGTGATTATTATTGCTATTAAAAGAATAATTAAAAGCAAATTTCTGAACCCATTTTCTGAGAGTTGTGTTGTTGTTTTTGGTGTTTCTGTTTGAGGAGTAGTAACAGTAGTTGTGACTGGTGTAGTGATGGTAATAGTTGTTGTATTAGTAGTTGTTGTAGGAGATGCGGTTGTTGGAAGCGTAGTTATTTCTTGTAGTTTTCTAGTAACAATTATATCATCAAAACCTTCCTTGCTTATCTTAATATTAAATTCATTGATTTTTGGGAAAACATAGCTGTATATTCCGTTTCCTTCATAGTTAAGCTTAACATTATTAACAATTATTAATGCTCCTTCCACTGGAGATTTATCAAAGGAATATGTTAATTTAACAAATATCTTTACATTTCCGTTCGTTTCTTGGTAGAAAACTTCATAATTGATCTCGTCAAATATTACTGAAATGAAGTTTGTTTCCTTAAAAACATTGATTGGATATTTTGAAGATTCTGCTTTTGTAGCTTTAAATAATACTTTCTTTACTTCATTAGCTGAATAAGTAATGTAAAATGCTTTCTTTTCTTCATCGTAATTTGCCAATGTATTGTTAATAAATATTTTAGCTTCCTTTTCTAAATTTAAATTATCATATTCATATTTTGCAAATATATAAATTTTTATTTCTTTTCCTTTTTGTAATCTTAATAAATCTGTTTTGTATTCTATCAATATTTGATCCCAAATAACTTCTGTATAATTTTTATCAGAATTTGGATTTAAAACATTAATATTATATTTAGTCCAATTTAATTTTGTTATTTTGAAATCAATTTTTATAGTATTATTTGATTTATATGTTATATACCAATATTCGTTCTTTGGATCAAAACTTGCTAATATATTGTTTATGTAAACTTGACCTTCCTTTACCATTTCATTATCATATTCACTTTTAAGTTTGAAGAAAATAGTATAGCTTTCTCCTACATTTATTCTAGCATTTTCTGATTTAGCAGATATTGTTATTCTATCCAATACTACATCTACGCTACCAACATTATCTTCAATTACTGTTAATTCATATACTTCGCTTACAGATGTAACCTTAAATGAAAACTTTCCTACTTTAGATGAGCTATATTCCAATTCCCACCTGTTGTTTTTCCAATTAGCTTTTGTATTGTTTATAAATACCGTTCCTTTGCTTCCATCCAATTCAGAATTATCATAAGCATACTTTAGCTTAAACCATACAGTAACTTTATCATTTACGTTTAATCTATCATCGCTTACTCCCTTTTCATAAATTATTATTTTATCCCAGATTACCGTAGGACTTGAAGCTTCTTGTTTGAAAGTGTATTGGTATAAACCTTTTGAAGCTGAAGTAATTGAATATGTAATGCTTTTTACTTCATCACTTTTCTCTGTAAATGTAGCTATTCCATTTGCGTCTGTAAAAGCTTCAAGTTGGTTTAATGTCAATTTTATGTTTGCTGCATTTGTAGAATTCACACTCCATACTGCTTTTGCTTTTATTGTTACATATTTACCTACATCTAATCTGTAATCTGAAACTTCAAAACTTTTTATTATAATCTCATTTGACAAAGCAATTAACAAAGAGCTTATATTTTGCTGGTTTTCGTTAACTGAAATTGTTTGGAAACTTAAATTCGGATAATTGATTGTTACGCTAAAATTACTAACAGATAAGGAAACTGATGGAGAAGATACATCGAGGGTTGATGATGATAGAGTAGCTGGAGAAATTGTTAAAGAAGGACTTGCTGTTGCACCAGATAAGAAAAGAAAGTCTGAATGTTTAAAAAGATGTATGAAACCTTCATCCTTAATTCCTGTAATAATATACTGTGATTTTACGTTTAATTCTTTATCTAAGAAAATAATATATCCATCATAGCTTGTACTTTCAGAATTTGTAGTACCAATCCCTACAATTCCACCAGTCAAATCAAAATCAATTTTTGCCAAAGTTTCGTTTTTGCTTTTACCTAGTCTTAGTTTTTTCAAGACTTGTTGTGTATTATCCAATTTAAGAATTATTAGATCTATATCTGAAGGAGATGTAGCAAAGGCTCCTGAAACATAAAATGTATTTCCTTCTCTTATTATATCTGTAAAAGCAACATGGAATTGTCCAATTAGACCAGCTGTGAATTTTAATGCTTTATAAAAATCTCCAGTATCTGTTAATATTAAATAAATTCCTCTTACAAATGGCACTCCGCTTATTAATTCTGCTGCAATACCAACAATATGAATAAGTTGATTTTGATCTATAGTTAAAGCTGTAGGTATAGCTCGGTAAAAGTTGCCCCATTGTTTACTCCAAATAATATTACCATCTAAATCAAGCTTTAATATTCTAAAGTTATAATTACCTGCTGAATCACTTCCAGAAGCTAAAACGTATAAATAATTTCCAAAGATATATATCCTAGTGACTATTTCATCAAATGATGTTCCAAATGTCTTTTGCCAAATTATATTTCCTAAACTATCTGTTTTTATTACCAAAATATCATTATTCCCAGCTCCTACGCTGTTAGTTGAAGCTAATATGTAAAAGAATCCATCCTTATATTTAAAATCTGTTGCATTATCTAATCCGTTTCCTCCATATTCCTTTACCCAATTTAGTTGACAAGATTTTCCGCTGAAGGAATATTTAGCAAATATTATGTTTGTATTGGTTGAAGACTTTTGATTTGAACCTAAAACATATAAATCGTTATCTTTTAAAAAGCTTGACGTAAATGTAAAGTTCTCAGAAGCTTTGGATATATATTTTTCACATATAACTTTATAGTTGGAAATATAACTATCTTGAATAGAATTTGTACTTTGGCTTTGCATTTCAAAATTAGAATTTGCTAAAATTAAGGTAAATGCTAATAGTAGTAGCAATAACTTTTTCATAAAAGATATATTTTTTAATAAAATTTAAAAATAACTCAAATATGGAAGAGAAAATTAATAAAATAAGAGAATTTATTCCAAAATTTTATGAAGAGCTGAATTATGAAACTTATCTCAATTATGCAGGATTTAAAGAAACTCTTAATACTTCATTAATTTATGATAAATATTCATTTCTTATAGATAAGGAATTTGCTTTGAAAATTAAGAATAAGGATCGAAGTTTAAATTACATATCTTCTTTCATTCAAGAAATGTATATTTATAATAAATTAAGCAAGATTAAGGATAAAATAGCAACTCTTGAAGCTAATTCCTTAATAGAACATGATGGAAAGAAAATAAACTATAGAATGATTCCAGTTGTTATAGCAAATGAATCTAAAAGAGAAATTAGAAAACAGATATATGAAAAAGGAATTAAGTGCTTTTATCCTATAAACAAGTATTACATAAAGCTTTGGAAAGCTATGCATGATATTTCTAAAGAACTTGGATATAGAAATTATCTTGAATATTGTAGCTTTGTGAATTTGAAGGATTACGAAAAGCTAAAAAACAGCGCTTTAGAATTTTTGGCAAAAACTAAAAGTTTGTATGTTGATTTAATGAGTGAGAACTTCAAGAAAATGAATTTGGATTTTTATAATAGCGAAAGACATGACTTAGCTTTCTTTTTCAGAGCAACCAAGTTTGACCATATTTTTTCTAAGGAAAGAATGCTTGAATTATTCAATAAATTCTTAGATAACTTTGGCATAAGTCTTAACAATTTTCCTAACATAGTTCTAGACATTGAATTTAGGGAAAAGAAAGTAACAAGAGCCTTTGTTTCTCCTGTTAAGATTC
>JAVVGB010000053.1:0-7228 GCA_032249315.1 Thermoproteota archaeon | reverse complement strand
AAAGTTATATTAACTATATCTTTGATAATAGTAGTTTTATCTTTAATTTATGTTTTTGATACAATAAATACTAACCTACTAAATGCTAGTAAATCAAATACAAAACCAAAAATGTATACAGGAACAGAACCTCCACCACCTGTTCCTCCGGACTTGGGTATTAGAATTTATCCTGAGTTAAAAGAGGGAAGTCGTTTGGTTTCATTTAAAGAAAAATCTATTACACTTCATTTAACAATAGTTTTCAAATTTACAGAAAGTATTAATGAGATTTTGAAGATAAGGATTAAAGGTTATAATCTTGCTGGGCAAATGTTTGATTTTGGCTGGAATGGTACACATTTTGTTTTTGGTGAACTTGAAAAACAATGTAAGATAAGGGTTGCGAGGCCAGTAAAATATGAAGTTTTCTTTGATAAAACTGAATTTTTTGTAGGGTCTAACTTAAATACCGAACTGAATGTTATTCTTAAAATTTTTGAAACACCTATAGATCCTAATATAAAAAGTGTAAGGGATATTTGTCCTGAATGTAATCCCAACCTTGTTTTTGTAAATGAAAGCAACTTTGGTCCATATATATTTACTATTGTTTTTGATGACTATGGTTACTGGAATAAATATCCTGCAAAAGGGTCTGGTCTTATGTTAGTTAATTATTTCACTATGCATATTAATTTAGGCGGTTATATATTTCTAACAAATGAATTATATGACCAATTATATATGCAAAATAAAGAGCTTGTAGATCAAATATATGATTATAAACGAAAATACTGTTCAATTTAAAGATGAATAAAACGATAACATTACTTTTATTATTAATTATAATATGTAGCACGTTTGTACAGCTGATTTCAAAAGTTTCTTCTCAACAAGATTATATTCCTAGTGATCCATATTTTGTTGGTGTTAGATACAATCTACCGTGGTGGTGTTGGTGGTGTTCACCATCGACAGCAACTTATGTAACTGCAACTATGTTTATTCCTGATGGTTCGCCTGAATATTATTTAGTAAACTTTATTCATTATTACGTACTTTTGAACGTTAATAATTACGATCCTAACAATGCTCCAAGATACTGGTATCAACTTGGAATTGATAACAGATTTCATGTAGTAGCAGCAACATACGATTATGGAAATGATCGGCGTCCCCTTACTGGTGATGATAATGTTTGGTGGTGTATTAGTCCTGGTGATTCTAATCCAATCTATTTTTTAAATCGTGGAGAATGGTATAGATTTAGAATAGAAATGGATGAAAGAACTGTTGTTTTTTCAGTTCAGCGGTTTGTCAATGGAGTATGGCAAAATGTTTTTGAGCCTTGCAGACAATCTTATTCTACATCAGCATATTTAGTTTTGGATAGTAGTTATCAAGTGTTTGAAGAAGTAAGAGCTAATCAAACCTATGAAAGAATGCCAACCTACAGTTTTTATTTTATAGACCTTGGAAATAGCAGAACATCTACAGAAACAAATTGGGTTTCTTTTGAAGTTTCAAATAATCCCACGGTAAATCCTGTTCCTCCAAATGCTAAAGCAACTATATATCAGAATCGCGTTCTTATTCAAAATTTCTATAATAGATTTCAAATAGCACCAGGTCAACAACCAGTTAGTGGAGTATCCGCTACTAAAGCTTCTTCAAAAAATACCTTTTTAGTAGCATATTATAATTCTTGGAATAATATCGTTATAGGTAAAGTAACATACAGGGATCCTATTAATAGACCTAACAAATATTATGTGAGTTATGAGATATTAACAATTACATCTGAAAAAACAGGTGCTGTACCTTCAATAACATATAGTCCCTACACAGGTAAGTATTACTTAGCTTGGACTGGTTTAGATTATAGACTTAATGTCATGCAATCATATGATGGAATTTATTGGTTTAATAAAGTAACTCTAAATGAATATTCATTTCGTGCTCCGACTTTAGTGGTTAGTGGTAATTATATTTATATTATATGGGTAGGTATGGACGATAGAATAAATGTTATGAGATCCCAAGAGGGAATTAATTGGTTTGATAAAAGTACAGCTGATGAATTAACTAAATATCATGTTGGTGCTACTACATATACTAACAATGTCTTGGTTATTGCGTGGGTTGGACTTGATTATAGAATAAATGTAATACATTATTATGCATCAACAAAAACATGGCTATATAAGGTAACCCTTAATGAATTATCATTTTCAGGAGTTAGCATAACAGTTATCAGAGAACCTTATAAGTATTATACCAGTGATATGCTGTATTTAGTTTGGATGGGTGGGGATTGGAGGCTTAATTCAATAAGATCAAATGATTTAGGTATTAACTGGGGTCATAAAATGACTTTCGATGAAAGTAGACTAACCAATCCTTTTATTGCGTCTAATGAAGATAAATTATTCATAACCTATTGTTGGAATGATCTTCTCTTTTTATTAAGAACGACATTATAAAATTAATTTTTTAGAAGTATTTTTCTTTAATTCTTCAAGAAAAAATTTATTATTTAATTTTCTCTATTTCGTTTCTTAATTGTGTTCTTAAATGTTTTGCGTCATCTCTTACAATTATTTCTACATTAATAGCTTCTGGTGTAAGCGAACCCTGCTTTAGTCCTAGTCTCTCTTCTATAGCTTCTTTAAGTTCAAGATCGATCTCATAACCTATACAGTTTCTTCCAAGCTTTTTAGCAACTAAGCATGTTGTTCCAGTTCCAAGGAAAGGATCCAAGACCGTCTCTCCATAATAACTATATAACAATACAAGTCTCTCGATTAGTTGCTCAGGAAAGGCTGCTGTATATTTACTCCATTTTTCATGAGGTAAAACGTTTTTTATGTCCCAAACTGAAAGATACCATTTCTCATTTTGAAATCTAGAGATATTTATCTTAGATTTCTCTTTAACTTCTGCAATAACTTATGATCTATCAAATTCACCAGGCTTCTTAAAAACAACTACTTCTTCATATATATTGTCTGGATAGTAGTACATTGGATATGGATGCTGTATAATAACTCCGCTCCTTCTGGATATTCTGATGTATCCCTCAGGCTTTTTCCAGATGATCTTATCCTGGTACTCAAAACCGATATCGTAGACCATGATATGAATTAGGTCAGATACAATTGGATAAAGCTTACCCTCGATTCTCACATCTTGGGTAACAAAACAAGCATATCTACCAGGTTTCAATACTCTAATTAGTTCTTTGCCTACATTCTTTAAAAGTTTAAGGAATTCATCGTAGGAATTAAATAAGTTTGGAAAATCAAAGGGAGCATTATAATAAGGAGGTGAGGTGACAATTAAATGTATACTATTACTATCAACTTCTTTCATTTTCTCAGCATTACCAAAAATAATCTTAATAATTACCACTATTCCTCAACTTTATTATATGTCTTGGGAAATATAAAAATAAATGTTACCATCAAAACTTTAACATTTTGTATATTATAAAAAAAACAAATTATAACATTTAATATTTAACTCTATATGTTGCTTATCTTTTTTAGATAAATTAATAATTAAATTTAAACAATTTTAAAAATTATCTCTAATATATTTAAGACTTTTCTTAAAAAAAGTAGAATATAGCCAGCTATAATGTAAAGCGCTACATTAACTGAAAATAATAAACCTTGGAAATTAACTTTGTATTCTCCAAAATTGCCGTATAAAGCTCTTCCTATAATAAAGTAGAAATATAATAAATAAAAGATTATTAAAAATGCTTCGCTGTAAATTATTAAAGATCTTTTAACTTTGATTAAATTAATTATTATTATTGGTAAAGCGAAGATTATCAGATCTTCTAATTTATATAGATTATTTTTTATTGGAGAAAAGTAATTTAATGTAATAGTAATTAAATAAGGTAATATTATTAGTAAAAATATGCTTGTAAATGTTGAAAATATTAACTTCCCTAAGCCAATTTCTGCTTCTATTTTTCTTCTTCTTATTAATGGATAGGTTACTGGGACAAAAGGTAATAGAAATAGCAATAATAACAAGAAAAAATTTTCTATTGTAAGATTAATTAGTTTATCCTCATTTAAATGAACCTCTTTTTCATAAGTAAATATTGATTTAATTCTTAAAGTATAGTTGCCTAAAGGTAAAGTATATTCTATGTTGCTTGCATAATCTTTATAACTTCTTTGACCAATTATTTCTATATTTGCTTTAATTTCATTGCCTAACCAATCATTTATTATAACTTTCAATTTATAAACAGGGATATAATACAGTGTTAAATTCATAGGTGATGATAGGTAAATAGTAAAATTCTTTGTAGCGCTTATAAAGCTTCTATTATTCATTTCTATTTTTTCTTGTGGAACAATAACGTAATGCCTATTTCCTTCTAAGTATATCGGTTCGTAGCTTATTTCAAAGTTTGCATCGTTAATTTTTACATTCGCTTTTAAAGTATAATTATTAATTGTTTTTGCAAATAAATATAATGGATAATAAAACTGATAATAAATTGTTATTGAAATATTTTCATTTATTTCAAGCTCCGTCTCATTTTTGTTATAAACTTTTTCATTAATTACAATTTTATTTAATTTATATAATATATTTTTATAATAGAAAGTATCATCTAATATAATTTTTATTTTTGTTTTGAAGATGGTTATATTTATGGGTAAATTGATTTTTATATTTTCTAGTGTTATTTTATTCTCTTTTAAATATGGATCGCCTTTAAATTCTATTTTTAAATTGTATTTTTGTTCTTTAATTTCTTTTATTTTATTCCATGCTAGTTTAGGTTTATTAAAATAATTTATTAGACCAAAGTTTGCCTCAATATCAGTTGTATTATAAAAATGATCATCGAATCTATAATAAACAACCAATTTTGTGGAAGAAAGAATTGAAGCTAAAGCGATTTTCTCAATAAATAATGCTTGATTTATTTCATTATGTTTCTCATTATAGGTTGAATAGCCTGTTTCTGCAACAATTACTGTTTTATTAAAATACTTTGCTTTGTTTATATAATCGTAAATTAAAGAAGCTTTTGAAGGATCTCCTGGATTTTCTGTGTAATCATCAAGATAGTTTGGATAATAATCTAAACCTATAATATCATAGTTTATTTTCCATTCATTTAATTTTTTTAGGAAGCTAAACCAATTAGGGTTATCTACAATAACGTTTATAATTATTGGAGCATTATCTAAGGCTTTAGTTACATTTGCTAACGTTTCTAAAGCTTGTTTTATTTGAGTTTCATTCCATTTCCCTGTTCTCCATCCCATCCATTTATAAAATGCAACATGATTAAGCTCATTTTCTATTTGCCACATATCAATTTTACCTGCATATCTTTGAACTGTATTTTTAGCAAAAATTGTTAAATAATTTAAGTAATTCGAATTGTCAATAGATCCTTCTTTTAGAATCCATTCAGGTAAAAGATCTGTATGACCAGCTCCAATAATAGCTATTATCTTTAAATTTAGCCTTTTTGCTAGATTTATTGTATAATCATAGATTTTAAAGTCAAACTCTCCTTTATTTTTTTCTATATTTTTCCAAGCTAAATGAAGCCTAATCCAATCGAATCCAGCTTCCTTTATTTTAATTAGATCTTGTTCTATATTACTTCTTGTTGTAGGATCATAATGAATTCCTAACATTAAACTATCTGATTTATTTATATCAAAATTTAAATTAATATTGGAATAAAAAGAAATGAGTAAAAATAAAATTAAAAACTTCATGGGATGACTAAAAATTTTGTAATTAAAGGAGTATCAATATTAATTGGTTCTAAAATAAATAATTCAATCTTTATTACGCTTCCATGCTTTATTCCTTTTATTATATTCTCAAAAATAATCTCATTATAATGTGGTAATATATTAATTTCAACTATTTTTTCATCTAATAAATTATTATTAATATCAAATATCTTTATTTTTGATTTTATAAATATTTTATTTTCAATGTTACTTTTTAATAAAATTTTTGATTTTAAAAATAATTCATTTTCTCTTAATTTTTCAAAATAAATATCTTCTATATCAACTTCTATTTGTCTATTTAAATTATATTTAAACTGTTTGCTAAATAAAATTTCTTCTTTTTTAATAAATAAATTTATAGTTAAATCTAAATCTTTACTAATAAAATTTATTAAATTATTTTTGTTAGTTATAATTTTTAAATTTATTATATTTTCTCCATATTTTAATTTATCAATTTTAGAATAAAATGCAGCTAATTTCTCTTTTTCAGCATAAACATCGCCAAAAATTTCCAAATCTGAGATTTCTATCCAGCCTTCATAATTTATTTTTAAAGGAGTAGAAAAAGTTACATTCCCATTGTTTATTTCCAACATTTTTATTTCCAAGAGATTAAAGAGATTTTTAACTTCTATTTCGTTAAAACTTAGCGAGAAAGGAGTCGAAGTTTTTATTATTCTTTCGACATCTAATTCAAAATATAATAAATTAAAAGCATAACGTCCGTTAGAAGCTACTTTAATTTTTATTGCTTTATCTTTTAAAATTTTCTCATGAATATTTAAAGCTATTAGCTCTGTTAAATTCAAACGTATATTTATGTTTAAAATTTTCTCTTCACCGCCTTTAATTTTGATTTTTTCATAAGGATAACCAATGTATGTCCTAGTTATTAGAAAATCATCCAAGGTAAATATTGAAATACTAATAGCAAGGTTTTCAATATCATATAATCCATAATTCCTAATTTTAAGGGGTATTTCAATTATAACTGAATCTTTTTCTAATATGAAATTTATTTTATTAGGATCTGTAGGAAAATCAATTTTTATTCCACTTGCAGATATTGGTATAGTTATTCCTAAAATTGAAAAGGAAATTGAAGAAATAATTATAATAAGTTTCAACAATGCTAAAAAAATATGAAATTTTGCCACTGTTTTATTTATTTATGATCGTTAATAAATATATTATATGCTAAGACTTTTTGGCGATGTTTATAGCATAGGCGGAGGAAAATATACAGAATTGTTTCATCTTTTTATTTCATGGCTTGTTTTAACGTTTATTTTCTCTTTCAGATTTATTATTTCTGAGCCTTTATCTCTTGGTACTCTCATAATTTTTGGTATTTTTGGAATAATAGTAGGGACTGGTTTTGTATTACATGAGTTAGCTCATAAATACTCAGCGAAATATTATGGACATTTTGCTGAATTTAGAATGTC
>JAVVGB010000052.1:0-7299 GCA_032249315.1 Thermoproteota archaeon | reverse complement strand
TCGGCACACCAATACATATATCAGTTAAACCATATTCTCCGTTTAAGTAAACTGAGGCAGGAATTATTTCCTTTGTATCCTTTACTATAGCTTCAATTAAGCTAGCTATACAACTTATAGGAGCAAAGACCGTAGCACCTTTTAAAGCTATTACTTCTGCAGCTATTTTTCTTGTAGATTCTTCTGCTTCTTTAATTTTATCTTCTGATAATATATCGCTAGCTCTTAATCCTCCTATATATGAAAATCTTGCCAAAGGTAACATGTTTTCTCCATGTTCACCTATAACTAAAGCTTTGACTGAGCTTCTTGAAACATTAAACATACTTGCTAATATTTCCCGATATCTTGCTGAATCAAGCTGTCCTCCCATACCAATAACTCTTTCTCTTGGAAATCCTGTTACTTTATATGTTACATATGTCATAACATCCATTGGGTTGGTTACTGTTATAACTATAGAATTAGGAGCATATTTTGCTACTTGTGAAGCTACATCTCTAACTATAGGAGCATTTTGCTTTAAAAGATCCAATCTTGTCATACCTGGTTTTCTTGCAAAGCCTGCTGTGATAACAACAATATCTGACTCAGCAATATCTTTATAGTCATTAGAACCTTTTGCATATGTAGATTTTCCTTTTTCTGAAGCCATTTGATTTAAATCCATAGCTTCTCCTTGGGGCAAATTCTTAATTATATCTATTAATACTACTTCTTTTGCTAATTCTCTGTAAACTATTTCATATCCAGTTAGACTTCCTAGTCTTCCAGCACCAATTATTGAAATTTTATTTACTGGCATAATTTATTAATGATAAAACAATTATAAAAAATATCGTAAAAGGATATATGAATTTCAATATTTAAAAATATGATTATAAATAAAAATTTATAAAATTTAAAAGTTAACCGTATCTATAACCAATGCCTTTACCCCATCTAGGATATCTAAATTCTATATTTTCATAAGGACATATTATAAAGCAACTACCGCATTCAACGCAGTTATCATAGGAAACTATTAATCTGTCTTCTTCAAATTTATATACATCAGCAGGACAAACAATTATACATGGTTTTCTAGTGCATTTTAAACAAACAGCATTATCCTTAATAGTTAAATGAGAAATATCATCTCTTTTATATCTTGCAAGAAATAATTTAGGTTCTACTTTAGAATTCTCTTCTAATTTCCATATAGGTATTTCTTCCTTTTTTAATATGGGCTTTGACATTAAAATATTACACCTCTTATTAATTCAACTACATCCTTAATAAACATTACTGGATTTCTTTTAGAAAATATTGCTCTTTGTATTTTTTTAATTTTAACCGCTCCTAATTCTCCATCTACTGTATTCCAAATTCTGAGAATGTCTCTTAGTATTTCAGGATAGGTATCAAAAAGTGCTTTATTTTTCTCAATTATATGTGGAATTCTTCTAAATTTTTTCAAATCTCTTAAAACAAAACTATTTTCTAATAATTTTCTGTAATACTTTAAAGTATTAGCTGAGAAATCTTTTATTTTATGTGCATAAATTGCAGTTTTTCCGGCACATATACCTGATTCTACAGCATAATCTGTTCCTCTGAACTCTAATACATTAACAAACATTGCAGCATCACCTGCTACTAACATACCATTTGTATATAGTTGTGGAATAGCATCGTATCCTCCTTCAGGTATTAAATGAGCAGAATATTCTTTAAGAATGCTTTCTTTAATATATGGATAAATTGAAGGGTGCTTTTTAAATTCTTCTAAAATTTTATTTGGTCTTTTACCTTTATTAGCAATATCTTCAAGCAAAGCTCCAAATCCAAGCGATATACTATCCCTGTTTGTATACAAAAATCCTCCTCCTGTCATTCCTTTTAATGGTCCTCCAAAAATTAAACATGCTATCCCTTCATCCATTCCTAGCTGGAAAATTTCTTCGATTTTAGTTCTTTGTACTTCTAATACTTCTTTGACACCTAAAGCTACTTGATTAGGTTTTCTTCTTCTATATAAACCAGCATGTTTAGCCATTAAAGAATTTACACCATCTGCTGCTATAACTATATTAGCGTAAACTTCTCCACGATCAGTTTCAACACCAATAACTTGTCCATCTTTTATTATAGGTTGTAATGCTGTAGTTCTTGTAATAATCATTGCTCCTGCTTCCTCTGCCTTTTTTGCATACCATGAATCAAATTTTGCTCTTAATGCTGTATAACCACTTGGTTTATTCTTGAAATTGCTATCTCTATAAATTAATTTAATACAAGCATCATTGGTCAAGAACCAATATTGGTATTCTATAACTTTTCTTTCAAGAGGAGCCAATTTAACAAAATCTGGAATAAGTTTTTCAAAAGCATGTCTAAATATTATTCCACCGAACGTATTTTTCTCGCCTGGAATATTACCTCTTTCTATTACAAGCGTGTTTAATTTTGCTCTTGCAGTTGTTATTGCAGCAGAAATTCCTGCAGGACCTGCTCCTACTATAACTACATCGAATTTCTCTGTCATGATGTTTTTATTCTATTTTTTAATTCTTCTGTTAGTAATGGTAAAATTTTAAATAAGTCTCCTATTATACCAAAATCTGCTACATTAAATATTGGTGCCTCTGGATCTATATTTATAGCTACTATAATATCTGAACCTTGCATTCCAACTACATGTTGAATAGCTCCTGAAATTCCTATAGCAAAATAAAGTCTTGGTCTTACAGTTAATCCTGTTTGACCAACCTGTGTTTCTTTTGGAAGCCAACCTGAATAAACAACTGCTCTCGTAGCTCCTATTTCAGCATTTATTATTTTTGCAAATTCTTTTGCAAGATATAGATTCTTTGGAGAGCCGAATCCCTTGCCAACTGATACTATTATGTTTGCTTCTTCCAATCTTATTTTTTCCCTTGGAATAAATTTTAATAATTCAGTATGTATTTTTTCTTCAGGAATTTTGATTTCTTCTTTAATTACCTCATAATTATCATTTTGTATTTTAGGAGGAATTTTAAATACTTTAGGTCTTATTGTACACATTTGTGGCTTGTGTTTTGGGCAAATTATCGTACTCATTTCATTTCCTCCAAAATCAGGTCTTGTAGCTAGTAAAATACCAGTGGCTGGATCAATATCTAGCTGAGTCACATCTGCAACAAGTCCAGTAGGTATTAATGTAGCTGCATATCCTGCCAAATCTCTTCCATTCTGTGTTCCAGGCATCAATAAAATCTCAGGTTTATATTTTAAACAAATTTCTGTGAGAGCATAAGAATATGGTTCTGTTCTATAATCTTCATATATTTTATCATCAATATAGTAAATTTTATCTGCTCCATACGAAGCACATTCTTTTATCAAATGTTCAACTTTGTATCCTATTACTACTGCTGCACATTTAACATTAAGAAGCCTTGACAGTCTTCTTGCTTCTCCTAACAATTCCCATGATACTGGATCAGCTTTACCATAACGATGCTCTACACAAGACCAAACTTCTCCGAACTGTTTGGTTTTATCAAAGGCTATAGGTAGAGGTTTAACTTCTTCATATTTCTCTGCTATTTTTTCTCCGAAGGCATTAATTTTTAACAAATTATCTATTAGCCATACAACAGCTTCTTTTTCCTTTCCTCTTCCATCAAATATTTGACCTTTTTTTCTTAAAGGAGGAGGAAATACTTTTTTAACAAATGTTGGCGATCCTCTTAAACCTATTTTATCTGATTCAAGTTTTAGGTCATCTTTATTCCACTTAATTACTTTGGCTTTATATGCTTTTATTATATCCTTTATAGAAGGAATTCTTGGTTTATTAGCTTCTTCTATTATACTAAAAGCTGTGGGAATCGTAGCTTTAACTATTTCCTTTCCATCGTATACTTTTCTTGTAGCTATTACATAACCTTTCTCTAAGTTTATTTCATCTATACTATAAGTATAAGTAATTATTGGAATTCCAAATCTTGCAGCGACACCTGGTCCTGTTTGTCCAGTTTCTCCATCTATAGCTTGTCTTCCAAAGAAAATAAAAGTAAATGGTCCATGTATTTCACAAATCTTTTTTATAGCCATCCATAATGTATAAGAAGTAGCCAACGTATCTGAACCTGCTAAAGCTCTATCTGAAACATGATAAGCATAATCTGCTCCCATTGCTAAAATTTCTCTTAAACTACTTTCAGCTTGCAATGGTCCCATTGTAACAACTGAAACTATTCCTCCAAATTTTTCCTTGATTTTCAAAGCTTCTTCTGTTGCATGAAGATCAGGAGGATTGGTTACAGATGGAACTCCTTCTCTTATTAAATTATTTGTCTTCGGATCTATTCTCATGTCTGTAGAATCAGGAACTTGTTTTATACAAACTACTATGTGCATATTATTCAATAATTAAACTATTAACTGAAATATTTAATATTTTAACTATAATTTTATATTAATTTTTATAATGTCTGATTTCTTAAGCAAGCTAAAAAAACTTGAAGAAGAAAAGAAAAGCGTAATTGTTTTAGCTATAGATGATGTTAATTTCTTCGAAAATAATTTTTTAAGAAAAATAAAAAACTATGTGATAGGAATAAAGGTAGGTCTTCCTGTATTTTTATCTATGAATTTAAATATTCAAGATGCTTTACAAAATTTTTCTAAAGATTTCGTTTTTATAGCGGATCTCAAAATTGCTGATATACCTTATACATCTTCTTTAGTAGCTAGTATTATTAGAAAGTTAGGTTTCGATGCAATAATTGTTCATTCTTTTGTTGGAGAAGATACAATAGAAGCAGTTAACAAAGAAATTCCTGTAATATGTGTAATAGCAATGACAAATACAGGCTCTATATTTTTAGATAAACATTATTTAGAATTATTAAATATTTGTAACAGGCTAAATGTCTCAGGAATTGTTGCTCCTGGAAATAAATTGGAAATTCTTAAAAAAATTAGAGAAAATACGAAGCTTAAAATTTTTACTCCTGGCATAGGAGTTCAAGGCGGTAATTATGAATTAGCGTTAAAAAATGGTGCAGATTACTTAATCATTGGGAGGTCAATTTTGCAAAGTAGCGATCCTTCATTGGAATTGGAAAGAATATTAAATAAAATACATAAAACTAAAGCTATTAATAAGTAAATGAAAGAAGAAATAATTCCTTTATTTAAAAAATATGGTATAGTTAAAAGAGGTGAATTTGTATTATCTTCTTCGAAAAAAAGTAATATTTATGTTGATCTTAGAGCTGCTATTTCTATACCTGATTTATACTTAAAAATTATAGACGAATCAAAGAATATTTTAGAGAAATTATCTTTTGATGCTATAGCAGGAATACCTACAGGTGGTCTTGTCTGGGCCTCTTACTTTGCTTTTTATTTTAAGAAACCTTTAATATATGTTAGAAAAGAAGCTAAGGAATATGGATTAAAAAAAGAAATCGAAGGAAATGTTAAAGAAAATTCCAAAATCTTAATAATAGATGATGTATGCACCACAGGTAGCAATATTTTATTTGCTTCTCAAAAATTGAGAAATAATAATTATTTAATTGATGAAGCTTTTGTCATAGTTGATAGAAATGAAGGAGGAAGGGAAGCTTTAAGTAATAATAATATTAAACTTTATAGTCTTTTTACTTTAGAGGAAATCATAAAAATATTGGATAAGAATAATTGTTAAGATGGGCTGGAAAAATAGAGATGTAATTTCTATAGAAGATTTTAGCATAGAAGATCTTGATATGCTATTTAAATTAACAGATGAATATTTAGAAGGAAAATATTCAAATGATTTATTAAAAGGATACATAATAGGTAACATTTTCTTAGAACCTAGCACAAGAACAAGGATAAGCTTTGAAGTTGCAGCTAAAAAATTAGGAGCAGAAGTTATAAATTTTATTGGTGAATATTCCTCGATAAAAAAAGGTGAAAGTTTGTTTGATACTTTTAAAATGATGGATATATATACAGATTTGATCATTGTTCGCAGTCCTATTGAAGGTACCGCTCGTTATGCTTCAGATATATGTAAAAAACCGGTAATAAATGCTGGAGATGGCATGCTTAATCATCCTACCCAAGCTATGATAGATTTGTATACAATTAAAAAAATTCATGGTAGATTGAGTGGTTTAAAAGTTGGAGTATATGGTGATTTAAGGTACGGTAGAGCTGCAAATTCCTTTATTTTAGGCATTGTAAAATATCCTAATAATGTAATTTACGCTATATCTCCTCCTCAATTAAGATTAAGAGATGAAATGAAGGAAAAATTAAAAGAACTAGGAGCTAATTTTTACGAAACATCAAATTTAAATGAGGTTATATCTGATTTGGATGTTTTATATGTTACAAGAATACAAAAAGAAAGGTTTCCAGACCCTGCTGAATATGAAAAAGTTCGTGGATCCTATAAAATAGACCTTAAATCTTTAGAAGGCTCAAAACCTGAATTAATTGTATTGCATCCTTTACCAAGAGTTGAAGAATTAAGTTATGAAATTGATATAACACAAAGGCAAGCATATTTTAAGCAAGTAAGTTTTGGAATACCTTTAAGGATGGCTTTACTTTCTTTAATATTAGGCAAGGTGTAAAAATGACGGAAGAAATCGAAATGAAGGTAACTAAGATAAGGAATGGAACAGTAATTGATCATATTCCCAATGGTAGAGCTTTATCTGTATTAAAGTTGCTAGGACTTACAGGAAAAGAAGGATTAACAATAGCTTTAGTTATGAATGTTAAAAGTAAAAAAATAGGAATAAAGGATGTAGTAAAAGTAGAAAATCTTGAATTGGAGCCTTCTTTAGTTAGCAGATTAGCTTTGATCGCTCCTACTGCTACTATTAACATTATACGCGATTACAAAGTTTATGAGAAAAGAAAAATAATTTTACAAGATGTAATAGAAAACATTCTAAAATGTACCAATCCTACATGTATAAGCAGACAAACAAATGAACCAATAATTTCAAAATTCAAAGTTATAAGTAAAAATCCTTTGAAGCTTCAATGTATGTATTGTAATAGATATTTATTGGAAAATGAAATAATATCACAAATAACAGAAGGCGGTGGATAGTTATCAAATAAAGGGTAAAGCATATTTAAAAGATGAAATAGTTGATTGTTCGATTTACATAGAAGATGAGCGTATTAAGAAAATTTCAAAATTAGAATTAAGCAATGTAAAAACCATCAATTTTAATTCTAACTTTTTAATTTTACCTGCTTTAATAGATCTGCATGTACATTTTAGGGATTGGGGTCAAGAAGAAAAGGAAACCA
>JAVVGB010000051.1:0-7479 GCA_032249315.1 Thermoproteota archaeon | reverse complement strand
AATTTATCCTCAAATTTTGAAATAAAATCGCTGGGATAAAGATGATGAAATAAAGGATAAGGTAAACCTACGAATTTAACTTTTTCATTGCTTCTTTTTCCTTCTATGATTTCATATTTTGCATCTTCAAATATATGAAGATTTTTAATATTCAAGTTTCTAAAACTTCTTAAAACATTCAATCTCTCATAAATTTTTGCTACATCATGATTTCCCAAAGTTATTATTACATCTATTTCATTATTAATTATTTCTCCTAAAATTTTAGAGAAATCGTTTAAGGTTCTAAGCGAAGGACGTGGATGATGAAAAACATCCCCTGCTATTATTAAGAAATCAGCTTCATTATTTATAGTAAAGTTTTTTATTTCTTCAAAATTCCTTAATAAATCATTTAAACGAACCTCGTTTATTAATTGTGAAGATTCTAATTCGCCAAATCCAATTCCTAAATGAAAATCTGCAGTATGAACTATTTTGACCATAACTCTTAATTATATTTTTTATTTAATTTTTTAAATAATACTGATTCAATAAAAAATGTGAGCGAATATCCTATTCTTCTACAATTTACTGCATTATTTACACTAGCTTTTATTCTCGTTTTAATTTTCAAATTATTAAAACTTTCTTCTATACTTGCCTTTATTATTACAGGAATAATTTTAGGCCCTCTCTTTAATATCGTAGATCCAAAAAACGATATTATTTTGTTCATGAGAGAAATAGGGATGCTTTTGATAGCATTTGAAATAGGTCTTACAGTTAAATTAAGCTTCCTGAGAAAAGAATATCCTTTAGCTGGTCTTGTTTTTATTTTTGAAATAATAATAGTTTTTACTATAGCATTCGTTGCAGGAATACTGTTAAACTTAATGACTTACGATATTATTATTATAGCACTTATAGCAGTAAACACCAGTACATTAATAGCATTTAAATTAATGGAAGAAAAAGGATTGATCAGAGAATTTGGAGGAAAAGAGGTTAAATTAACATTAACTGTTGCAACTTTTGAAGATTTAATAGTTATTTTAAGCTTAGCTATATTACCTTTAATATTTGCAGCAGAAAGAGTAACTTTCAGTTATGTAGGTTCATTAATAATTCACGTAATAATAACAGCTATTGCGATAGTAGGTATAGGATTATTTTTAATAAAAAGGTTTGTTGAAAGAATTTATAAATTAGGAGAAGAAATAATATTCTTTTTCGTAATTTCAGCTATATTATTTATTTCTTGGTTAGCCCCATTCATAGGCTTTTCAAAATTACTTAGTGCCTTTTTAATAGGCTTATTATTATCAGAAACAAGGATAGCTGAAATATTTGTTGATAAAGCCAAATGGGTTAGAGATCTTTTTGCTTTTGCCTTTTTTGTTTCAATAGGATTAATTATTCCTTTGGATGTTAACATAAATTTATTGATAAGCATGATCGGTTTAATATTCATAATAATATTTAGCAAATTTTTTGCTTTTTTCTTTTCTTTTTGGAGTCTTATAACAAGTTTAAGAAATTCAATTCGAATTGGTTTTTACGTTATTAATATTAGCGAATTTGGTTTAATAATAACTAGTTTAGCTTATAGCTTAGGAGTCATAAGTAAAGAATTATTACTTACAAGTGCTTTAGCTATGATTATTTCTAACATTATTTCTGTTACATTGATTAACAACGAAAAAATATTCGTACCTTTATTTGAAAAAATTATACCTTATAGGGATTCTATGGAAATGGTTTTCAATAAATTAAGGGATTCATTAAGTTATACAAATTCAAAATTTTTAATTTTTAGAAAAGCTTTTACAGAAATAATTATAATATTTTCATTAATATTTGCATTTTCAAGCATATTTTTATTTTTAATTAGCTATACAATTAATATTCAATCTATTTTATTTAAAGAAATAATTGTATTATCTTTATTTGGTATATTTGTTGTAACTATTTTTGAATTGTTCCTAAGCATGTATAATATATTTAAAAAATTAACAATTAATGTTTTTTATTTTAAAGACAAAGAAAAATTACCAAAGAATTTAATATATATAGTTTATTTTATATTTGTTTTATTAATTGTTACATTTATTGTATCTCAATCATACATATACTTTGTCAAAATATTTAGTATAATATACCTTACATTTCAATTTAATTTAATTTCCATTACATTAATAATAATAATTTCAGCATTTATAATTTATATTAGAAAATATTTGAAAAAAGTTTTGGAAGAAATTCAAAGTTTAATCAAAGGCTAAGCTTCACTGCTTCTTGATTTAAATTCTCCCAATACATCAACTCGTATTCCTGAATTATCTTTACAACTTTTAAAATTTTTTCAAAATTCAAATCATATTTTTCAAGAATTTTTAAGCCAAGAAATTCGATTTCTTTTTCCCATACAGCATCAATGAAAAAAGAAAGTTCTTCTAAATTGTATTTTTCTTTTAAGATTTTTCCCATTTTATTTATATTTTCAATAAATATAGGAAAGTTTATTAATATTGAAAAAATTTGCTCTTGAATTGCATGATGTAAGGCAAGTTTTAATAAAAAGTGAGTATAAGCTACAACACTTGGCAAAGGAAAAATCTTTTCCTTATCTATGTTAAAATATTTTATTAACCTATCCAATCTTTCTAAAGCTACTTGATGTCCTTCTAATAATTTAAAGAAAAATATATTATCAGGATAATCGGTTCTTGAATACATTATTGCTATAGCTTTAGCATCGTTTGTTGCTATATAGTATTGCTGTTCTACGAATAGTTTAATTGCATTTATTGAAAATTTTAATTCGTTTAAGCTTTTAATATAATTGTTTCTCAATATTCTTGAATTTATTTCAGATAATTCATATCTTATTTTTTCCAAAAGTTCCAAGGGCAACATAAAACTATATAAGTATGTAAATATTTATTTTTCTATGAACTACGTAAGGTTAGTTGCAGGAGCTATAATTAGTGTTGGAATGCTAATATTTCTTTTAAGCGGAACGCTAGCATATTTGCTTGATTTGTTTAGCCAAAACCCAAATGATCTATCTTTCGAATATATAAGCAATTACCTTCAAGGAAATATTGTCAGGAATTCTTTATTCTGGCTAGGAATAATATTAATATTTGCAGCGTATCCTATTCTACCAAAACCTGCAATTTTTCAAGCTTATAATACGTTAAAATACCAGCTTGAAAGAGGAATATATGAAGGAGTTAATACAAAAATTAAAAGACTAGGATTGTTTATTTTAGCTAATAAGATTATTACAATTTTTGCATCAGTATTTTTAGCACTATTTTCGACAGAATTAACGGTTGGTTTTTACTCAATAGCTGCTTTCTTAGCTCAAACCCAAGCAAGATTCGAATTCCTTAACTTTTTGTTTGAAATATTTCCTTTAAACTTCCTTTTAATTTTGGTAATTATCCTTTGGACAATAAAGATCTTGATGGGAAATGTAGCATGGCTTATGGATTGGTTTTTATTTAAGGAAAAATCAGCAAACTATAAAGTTAGTTCAATAGTTCATACAAGTCTCTTATATCTTTCTTGGATAATATTAATAATAATATTTTACTTCTTAATCGGTTTTAATAATTATTTAGGTTCAATTAATAGCTTTGTTTTAAATCCAGAAAATAAATATATAGATGAACTTAAAAACGGTTTGGAAGAAATGTTTACACTTTCATACAACACTGTTTACTTTTTGCAATATTTTGTCTTTTTATGGATATTTATCGGTGTAATGTTTGCAGTAGTATATTATTACAGACCAACTAAATGATTACTGCTGTGCAACTCCAATAGTTAATGTTGCAAGTTCTGTTAAATTTGATTCTGATTTTTTGAAAAATCCAACGTATACATATCTATAAGGCCCCTCGTATCCTGACCAAACATAAAGTGTTTTATCAGATTTTTCAAACTCTGGTGAACTAACAAGATTTTTAAGAAATAATTCTAAATTACTCTTTTCATGAGGATATATATAAGTTGTATAACCAATCCTTTCTACTATATTAGCTGAGCAGTAAACTGCATCTTTAGCTGTGTATCCTAATTTTTTAATTATTTCCTTTGCATCTTCTTTTACCTTATGTAACGAAACGGAGGTCTCCATAAAAATAAAAACAAAAATTAATTTATATATTTATTTTATTTTGTTTCTTGCATTAAATTTTTTAAGGAGGAATGAATCCTTGGCAAACTATACTTTAATATTTCCATCATTATACCTAAAGATTTCTTTGCTTCTTTATCTCTCAACAAACTCATAATTGAAAATTCAGGAGATTTTTCGCTTTTTGCTATTTTTTCAAAAGCTTCACTTATACCAATCAATCCCTCAACCATAACTGTACCTAATACATTAGGATTGACCTTCTCCATTGCATACGGTAAAGCTAATATTGGTGCTAAAGTTTTAATAAAGGCTGGATCTACAAACAAATGTGGTAGCTTTTCTATTAAGAATAAAATAGGTTTTAAAGTTACAGTTAGCTCTTCTACGGTTTTTCTTAGCTCTTTAACTTCATTAACGAGTTTTTCCCATTCTTCTTTAGGAACAGTTACGTAGCTCATTTTTCAACTAGGAACATAACCTAATAACCATGAAAAATACTGCTTTTCAAAGAATTCCTTAAAAATTCTTGCAATACTGGATGGTGGTAAAAACATACAATCAGGATAAATTGCTTGTTTCAAAACAACTTTTGTAAAATCACATTGAGCTGCCATAGCGAATCCTCCTACATCAAGAACACAGCTTCCTGTTACTCTAAAATCTTTAGTTATGTATGTTCCTTTTATATCAGATATTATAGAAGCAATAGGATAACCTATATATGAATGAAGAATTACACCTGCCATTCCTATTCCTAGGCTAGGAGCAACAACATCTCCAACAGCATATACATCATCATATGATGTTCTCATCGTAGGAGGATAAGGCTTTGCCCATCCTGTAGCGGGATCAGCTATAGGAGATTCAGCAACTGCTTTAGGAGGTGAATGAGGTGGAATTAAAATTAATGCATCAAAATTAATTTTTTCATTATTCGAAGTAACTATATAATTATTTTCAACATGCTCAACAGCAGGATTTTTTCCTATACCTATCCATTCAATTTTTCTTTCTTGCATTAATCCTTCCATCATCTTAGCAGCCATAGGACCAAAGTTTTCAAATGGTCTTTTGAAAGGATGGACCATCGTTATTGTAATGTTATTTCTTAATCCTAAGCCAGAGAAATAGAAGTCAAGTAATAATGCAGTTTCCCATGGTGCAGGAGGACATCTATAAGGCGTGCTATGAGTAGCTATTAAAAGTCTTCCTTTCTTAAATTTTCTAATCATTTCCCTAACTTTCATTGCACCATCTATTTCCCAAGGATGAGGAGCATTGTTTCCCTTTACAAGCTCAGGTCTTGTTTCTGCACCTAAAGAAATAATTAAATAATCATAACTTAAATCTCCCTTATTGGTTTTAACTTTACGATTAGCTAAATCTAAATTTGTTACTTCTGCATTAACAAACTTCACATTCCTCTTTTCTAGTAAACTCAAAGGAGCCCTTATTTGTTCAGGCTCCCTATATCCCATCATGACATATAAATAGGATGGTCTGAATTCTGTATGCGTTTTTTTATCTACAAGAATTATTTCAGCTTCTTTATTTAAAGCTTCGCTTAATTCTTTAGAAGCAATTAGACCTCCTGTTCCTCCTCCTAATATTACAATTCTTTTCATAATGAAACTATCTAATATTAAATATTTAAATTTAACTAAAATTTTTTATATAATTTTAAAGATTTTTATATTTTAATATAAAAGTAATTAATAATATAATTAAAGGAGGTAGTACTGCTATTAAAAATTGTAATCCTAAACCTAAATATTGAAGAATAAACCCAGATATAGGTGCTCCCAAAGCTATTCCAACCAAAGAAAAACCTTGAACCATACCGCTTCCTCCGCCTCTACCGCTACCGTTCAATCTTACAGGAATATAGCTCGATGAGAAAAATAGAGTTCCTAAAGAAACTCCTAAAGTAAAGCTACCAATTAAATATATTAAATCAAAATTTGCTATTTTTAATAAATAAATTTTATTATTTTCGATATAAATATATAGATATAAAAATATATTAGTTAAAACAGCAAAAATTAATCCTAATCTAAATGTGAATAATAAACCCTTTGTCTGTATTATTCTTGAAGATATATAAAAGAAAGGTATAGCAAAAATTGTAGCTATAGCCATAAAGTATCCTACATAAGCTGAAGCTATCCTTTCCGGATAAAAATAAGTTAAACTTGTACCAAATGAACCTACAATTGTACCGTTTACAAAATATAGAGCAAATAATGAAAGAAAGGCTAAAGATAGTTCTCTAATATTCTTTCTAATAATTTCACTGCTTAGTTTTATGCTACTTTTATATAAAGTAGGAATTTCCGTAATTGAAACGACAAATAAGGCAATTAAGGAAATTGTGAATAAAATAATAAATATAGATGAGAAACCAAAGAATCTTACCAAAGTAGCTGCAGTTGCAGATGCTATTACTATAGCAATAGCAGTAAAGCTCCAGAAAGTAGCTAAAGAAAAACCTAATCTTTTCATAAGAAAATCTCCTATAATAGCTATTGAAGCTGGAAATATTAAAGAATCAAATATAGCATGTAAAATTCTTGCAAAGATTAAAAAGAAATAATTCGGGGCAAACCAATAAAGAAGAAAAACTAACGAATCTGCTGCTAATGCTATGATCAATCCTCTTTTTCTTCCAATTTTGTCTATAAGCATTCCCATTATAATGCTACAAGGAATTGCAACTATAGAATACAATCCTGCTATTAATCCAGCTAAGGCTTTCGAAGCTCCTAAACTTTCAGCATACACGGATATGATTGGGGAGATAAATGAAGTATCAACTATGCCAACAAAACCTAGAAAAGCTATTATAGGAATTAAGTTAGTAGTTTTTAACATATGTTTAAAATTGATAACGATATTTAAATTCTTATGTATATTTTTTTATATAATAGTATAAAGTCCATAAAATTAATATAAACCGAAAATGGTATTATTTTTATGAAATTAAGAATTCTCCACATTTCAGATACACATATAAGCAATTTTGGCCAGTTCGATGAAAAAGCCTTTAATAAATTCCTTGAAACGGTAGACAAGCTAGAACAAAAACCAGATCTTATAATACATTCAGGAGATGTTGTAGACAATGGAGTATTAACAGAATATGAATTAGCTAAGGATTACTTAAAGTCGCTAAATTACAAATTACTTATTTGTCCTGGAAATCATGATGACCGAAATGGAGGCGGTACTTTGTTTGCGGAATTCTTTGGACCTGCAGATTTTGAATATGAAATAGGAAGATTTAAACTATTTATAATGAATAGTCCGCAACCAGATAGAGATGAAGGAAGGTTGGGAAGAAGAAGACA
>JAVVGB010000050.1:0-7531 GCA_032249315.1 Thermoproteota archaeon | reverse complement strand
ATACTTTACTATATTTGTGATAAAATTGAGATATATAAAATTTTTTGAAATTTAAAAATAAAAGGATTCTTTTTGAAGTTAAAAGCATAATGTTTATATATTCAATTTTGAACATCGTTCGTTATAATGTATTGATATAATTTAGAATATTTCCATGTGGTTTTAATGTGATAAAAATTAATAGGTTAGCAAGAATGTTAAGAAATTTAGGATATAAAAAATTAAAAGAATTCTTCTTTTTATCTTCAAATTAAAAAATGTTCACAACATTTATTCTTTTAACCAAAATAATCTGAAGAGGCCTGATCCAAATTCTCTTTTGTTAGATTAAGCTTAAATTAAAAAATTTCATTTAAGGAACTTGTTGTCAACCCAATTTATTTAATCATTTCTTTTGAGGATTCATATTGAAAAACAATAACTTTATTACATCAATTGGCAGTTGAGTTCTTGAAGCTGTAGATATAATTCTAGCTTCTATTTCTTTAACATAATCTTCCGTGAATCCTAAAGGTAGGCTAACTAAGTTATCGACGATATCCAAAATTAACGGAAGACCTGTTACAGGATTAAAGAAATCCTTTGCAGATACTACTTTTATTATTTCATCGATGCTTAAATTAGGATGCTCAATTTCGCATGTAGCAACATCTTGATAAGCTTTCACATGAACTCTAGAAAGAATATCAAAGTACTTTGTATCAAGATTTAAGCTTACAAATGGTTCATAAGCCTTTTCTTTTGCATTTTCTAAAATGTTTTCCTTTGCTTCTCCCTTTAGAGCTAGTGAAGCTACTTGATTGTATATTTGAACAATGTTACCTATCTTTTGTGGTATCAATTTCCTGTAATCAAAAATTGATTGTTCTGGCATTAAATATGTTAAAATAACCCTATCGAGCATATCGCAATATCTACGATCATTCTTTTCTAAAAATAACCATGCTCCGATAGCCCTTGAATTTGATCTTTTTACAACAGCTATTACTTTCTTACTTTCTATTAGTTTATTGGTTAAATCGAATATTTCCTTCAGTAAATTTATCATTTTGTTTGTAAGCAAACCTGCTTTCTTTAATCTAAGCATAGAATAAATAAAACCATAAAAGCTACCGTCGATAATTAAATAATCAACCTTATCTAGAATATTTAAAGCAGCCTTTCTTTCCAAATAACTTAAATATAAACTTAAGCGATGGGAAAATGTAGCATCTGAAGCTTTTTGCTTAGATTTTAATGAACCTACAAAATATTTTTCATCTATTCTCTTTTGATTTTTTAGAATTAACGCACATGAGCTAAATACTGCAACCTTTAAACCTAGTCTATTGCTTATGCTTAAAGATCTGCTACCGTCTACTGCACCTATAACAAGATCATTTTGGGAAAGTTCGAATGTTTCAAAGCAATTCTTAAGCTCATTGGGTAAATTGCTTAGCTTTTCATAAACTTCTTTTATGTCTTTTAAAACCTTTCCTGAATCTTCTTCGGCTTTCTTATAGAATTGAGCCTGCATATCAATTGGCAATTCATACCAAGTTACTTCTTCTTCAAATGTCATAGGTGATCAGCAATGGTACTGGGCTTGGATTCATTACTCCTGCAAAATAAAATCTTCCATCTTCAAGGGTTAAAAGATAATCTGCTGTAATTCCATAGGGTTCCAGCCAATCTTTGGCTCCTCCTTGGGTTACGTCTAATGGATGCAAACGGCCATAAAAATTGGTGTTCAAATTTCTTCTAACAGCTGCGTTTATTCCTATTTCACCTGCTATTCCTTGTGCTATTAAAGTAAGATTTAGCCTATGCTTCCTTCCCAAAGCAGCTAAATTTTTAATTTCTTCTGTAACTTTCCTTTGAATTCCTTCAGGATTGAAAGGACAATACTGAGGAGCTTCATCGATTATTAAAGCTAAGTTAAGATTTTGACCTTTTACCATAGATCTATGTAAATAAGAAGCAAGGGTTAAGAAAAAGCTAAGCCTAACATTTGAAGGAGGACCAGTCATGTCTATTACAATTAATCTCTTTTGTTCAAGGATGCTAAGAATTGATGGTATTGCCATTTCTCCTAAAAGGAACTTGATATGCTCAGGAATCAATTTTCTTATCATTCTTCTCTTAGCACGTTCAACCGCTTCTTTAACGTCATCACGCTTTATTAACGGAATCTTTCTATTAATATATGCTTCTAATTCCTTTATAACTTCAATTTCATTTTTGTTTCTAATCCTATTGTTCCAATCATATATAAACTCCTCTATAATTTCTTCGAAAGTCTTAGTATTATAGAAGTTGTCTGTGATATCTGCAAAGAATTCATAAATTGAATCTGGCTCCAACATAATTTGGGAAATGCTAATTACATTATCTTTAAAATAAGGAACATAATCTACACCGCTCCAGTCTAAAACAAGCACCTTATAATCATTTTTCAAATAAAAAGGTATCAATACTTTTCTTGTAAACCATGATTTACCTGTTCCTGTTGTTCCGAAAACACCAACATGATGGGGTATATAATCAGCATCAGCAGGAACTTTCCATTTTCTATGACCTTCAATATAAGCATCCAAATAGGAAGGCTTTTTGCAGGAATTCTTTATGATCTCGCAAGGATTGTTTTCATCTTCATCCTCGAATAAATAAACAGGAGATCTAGGTTTAATTATTAATCTATTTGGGCTTAGCTTTTCTTCGCTACTGAAGGAGCCAATGGGAATTATTTCAAATGAATAGATTTCCCTTGAACTTGAAGGTTCACCTCCAATCTTTGCATATGCAATATCAGGTCTATATCTTGAAGGATTGAGT
The DNA here is from genome assembly GCA_032249315.1 of Thermoproteota archaeon. Lineage (GTDB taxonomy): Archaea > Thermoproteota > Thermoprotei > Gearchaeales > Gearchaeaceae > SCGC-AAA471-B05. Next base: position 4,717 of record JAVVGB010000050.1, on the reverse strand, counting down.
AGCTCGTTTCTGCCTGAACCCTTTCTTAAAATTCCGAGTATTTTGTTTGTTGGATTTTCATCGTTACCATTATGAATTAGGACAATATCTTCTCTTTTTATTTTGTCTTCAAGTCCGCTGTAAAGAATTACTCTGGCTTTTATTTCACTGCTATCATCTGCAATGATACCGATCTTTTTCATGCTAAACCGCCACTAAAAGTTGAGTAGTAGTTTATAGTAAGAGCAATAAATGAGATATCAGAATCTTCTTTATTCACGATTTCTTTAATATAAAATTCATTATGCGAAAATTTCCAATCACCATAAACTTCCTTTAAAGAATTATTTACATAACTACTTTTTCTTGATATCAAATGATGCATTTCTCAATGTAAAAAGTAGATAGAGTAATATTTAAAGGTTAATCAAAAGTAAGAAGAATTCTTCATATATTTTCTCCGTTTTCAATAAACCAAATATTCAAATTAAGATACTAGCTGATTGTAAAATAATTGAATAAAGAGTGGTTATGAAGGAGTTATCCTATATTACCTACGTTTTAGATGAGGCTTATGATCATTTGAATACTTCCGTTCTTGGTTATGTGAGGCTATACAAGAAGCATCATAACATATACATTCCTACTTCATATGCAACTGCAGTTTTTGCCGAATTTTTATTCTCCGTATTTTTTATTTATATTTATCTGCTCATTGCTAAAGTTTGTTTTAAATTTAAAGGAGGCAAATCATTGGAATCAATAACTAATTCAACAAGATAAGATTCCTTTGAATTTAATAGCTTATTTATTGCTTCATCGATCTTATCATCATTATCAACTCTAATTCCTTCAATTCCAAAAGAATTAGCAAAAGAAACGAAATCAGGATTTGATAATAAAGTTTCGTATATTCTTCCTTGCTTTTGCACTACTTGTCTTAAGTAAAGAACGCGATAGCTATTATCATTTACTATGACTTTCATTCTTAATTCCAGGCTTATACCAATATTTCTTAAGTTTTATGGGTTTTTGAAAGTTTGTTTGCAATTTCAAAAAGTAAAAAAGTATTAGTATTGCTTGTTATAATTTTTCTCATAATAGCCAGGAGCATTTTCTTAGCGAGCATGGTTAAAGAGGATTCGGCTACTAAATATAAACTTTATAAATTGTTAAATTTTAGACATAAGCTTATATTAAATCTTTGGAAGAATTTTTGAATATTTTTCCATCCTCATAAGTTTTCCTTCAGGTTGAATAAGCCAAGTCATCCAGCAAAGCTCTATTGGTCTGTAACCACATGCTAAGGCTACCTCTTCAGCTTTTCTAATAAATTTCATATCATCGTTTACAGGCTCTAGTCCAGCCTTAACCAAAATTTCGTTTATTACTCTCTTAACTATCTTATCAGGCATAACAGTATCAACACCACCCATCATTCGCAAGTATTGAAAAGTTACTATACCAACGCCCTTGATTCTTCCAATAGGATCTTCTTTCCAATTTTCAAGCTTAGTATTGCTCGCCCAAAATCTTAATGCTATTTTATCATCATTGCTTAATGTTGAAAGATAAGATGCTATTTCTTTAGCAATGTTCCAAGACCTTTTATTCTTCCATACAGTTCTCAATTCCTCAATATTTGCATTCGCAAGCTCTTTCAAATTATTTATTTTCTTGCTTTCAACAAACTTTTTATTGAATTCCTCGACTTTTGGAACAACTGCTGTAAAATAGTTTAAACCTATTGATGTGAAAGCTGCATCGACAACCATAAGAACAACGCTTCCTCCCCATCTTTCAGTTTTAAGACATCTATCACAATGTTCTTTTAACCCAATAACTTTTTGCATATAGCTATCAACTATTTCTTGTAATGAAGAGGCCATATAAGATATTATATTTAAGAATTAATAACTAGAAAAATGTTATGATGTGATTAGGAATAGAGTTTATTTGTGTCATAGCTTCAAAGGTTAAAAGTATATTCTTACAATTTTGTGTCTGGTAAAGTTGTATAAATTATGTAATTAAGAAATTTTATATTAAATGATTTAGTTTTTAATAAGACATGCCTAAATTAACATTACCTAATGTCGAGAAGATAATTGATGAGGCAATCGGTAATATTTTGATGAGGTATAAGAAGAATAATCTTAAAGATCTTCTTATGTTAGAAAATTTTTCGAACATAATTAATGAAATAGAGGAATAAGCTGAAAAGATTTATAGAAATTATGAAAGAAATGCTGTTGAACAATACTTAAGAAACAAAAGTTTGATTTCTAAAGATATTTTTACTGCAATACATACAATTATTGATAATAGCTTGATTACAAGTCTTGCGAATACTCGAAGAGCAAGAGCTGGCTCATCATCACAAATAATATTGGTCAAATTACTTAGAGAAAAAGGTATTAAATGTGAAGTTGCAAAATTTAAATACAAAGGTTATAGACCTGATATTGTTATTCCTTCCAATGAAGCATTCAGAGAAGATATTAACAAAGTTTATGTTCTAGCAGTGAAGAGGACATTGAGAGAAAGATGGGCTGAAGATATAGATGTATTTAAGTTCCCGAACAGCGCATTTATTTCAATTAAACCTGATCCAGATTTCACGTTGGCGAAAGCTGAAGATATGGTCAGAAGAGGAATGAAAAGAATTTATATTCCTGATAATCTTTATGATAAATTTAAAAGTCTTTTAAATCAATTAGAGGAAAAATATAGCGTATTATTCAGACCGCTCTCTCAACTGCCTAATGACCTAATTAATTTTCTAGACAAAATTCTGATAAATAAAAGAGACGTATAACTTTACTTACCATATTTCCATATTATGATGGATTCTGAACCTATAGTCTCACCTTTCATACCAGGAATGTTTTCTGGAGCATTCTTCCAAGGTAATCTCTTGCTAGGTATTCTCCTATAAATTATTCTCTCGTGCTGGAGACCATACTTTTCTCCCATTTCTACTAATATTTGATCCGTTGGTATCCTAATTCTTCTCATAGTTCTGCTTCCTATTACAAAGACTACATAACTTCTTTCTTTCTTTAACGCTTTAACAATTTTTTGTAAACTTACATCCATATCATAGAAGTAGCTATAGAGATCCCATGCTCTCTCAGGGTCTCTTTCATACACTTTATTAAATACCTCTTCCAAAGTCTTAGATTCAAGCTTAGCAACATTACCTATCCTTCTTATTCCACCTAAGGATTTGACTTCCATGTTTAGTATCTCTTTAAGTCCTAACCAGAGAGCAGGATATCTTGAAAACTGCTCATACGCTACTGTAGTCCTACTATCTCCATATGGTGGAGATGTAAGAACTAAAATAACTTCATCCTCAAGCTCACTTTCCTTAAAATCTCTAAGATATATTGTTGCTCTTGCTTTTCTATCTTTTATTATTCTGTAAAACTCCTCCATACCTTTCAAATTCTCGAAAAGAATATCCTTAAAGATAGATAAAACATTAGGATTCCACTTAGCGAGTTCTTCTTTATCCATCCTATATAATTTTGTACTCGCTTTTTCTTGCATTACTTACCTTCCAAACGGTATATGAAAATGCTGTGGCAAAGAAGTTAAACATATGCTCATCTTCAATTTTCTTTATATGATAAAGTATCTTGGATAATTCTCTTATAACCTCAGGCTTAAACCAGTAGTACAAATTAGGAATACCTTTTGGTTCTGGATGTTCAGATTTATCAAGCATAATTTCTTTAATAACCTCGTTTATCTTATCTCTAAGCTTTTTAGGCTCTATAGGTGTTGTTTTGGCTTTTGCAATTAAAACTGCATGTGGATTAATATCAAAACCTACAGCGTTCTTATCATGAATTATTGACTCTACTAATACTGTGCCTGAGCCACAGAATGGATCCAGTATGATTCCATCATTCTTAATAGCATAAGTTTCTATAATGTTTTTAGCTATGAGTGGCATCATTCTAGCAGGATATGGATGGAATCCATGTGTAAGATACTTTGTATCTTCTCCAGCAAAACTCCAATCTTCTTCTATGTGCGATATGTCTTCATTAAAACCAATAAACTCAGTTAGTCGCCTCATTCTTTTCTCATTATTCATAACAAATATTTATCATTCTTGCTAAACCATTTATTATGCCCCTTAAGTTTAACTTTTCCCTTATAACCTTAAATATAGTAACTATATTTTTATTTACATACCTGATTGGAATTACTTTTTCCATTTTTATATCCTAATTTTCTACATTATATAAATAGTAGAAGAAACTTTTAAACTTGATGATCGTATAAGGTTAAAGAAATGTAAAGCTTTAATGGTATTATTTAATTGGGTTACGAATGATTAACATTTTTTCATAATCCAAGTTGGACAGTATGTTTGCTGATATTAGATATTGGTTATTCGTTTTCTACATAATTTTAATTATTTCATTAGAGTATATCACGTCATTTTAGTTATACCTATTATAAAACTAAAAGAATTAATATACTAACTACACTTAGTAAAATCTTTAAATATTGCAAAGTATATTTCATAAAATTATTTAATTATCATGTTTATAATTTTACGAAAGTCATGAAGTCTTGATATGATAAAGTTTCGCTTAGTAACTAACTCTATCAGGACCTTTTATGAATCTTAATTCTGAAATACCAAAATACAATGGTTAATACTATAAGAATCATGAAAATTAATAGGCAATATTCTTGTTTGCTTTTAAGTGACAAA
>JAVVGB010000049.1:0-7544 GCA_032249315.1 Thermoproteota archaeon | reverse complement strand
AGTTAGGAATCCATTTGTTTTGAAGGAAATTGATAATTTATTGGAAAATTGGAATGTTCATGCTAACGTTTTTAATGTTAAGGAAGAAGTTAAAGAAGAAATTTTAAACAAATTTGAAGAAAGAATGCCAAAATGTATTTTTATAGATAGACTTGGTTATATACTAGAAAGAGCAAGGGAGCTTAATGCCAATGTAATAAGAAAAGATGTAGAAATATTTGATTCAGTAGTAGCCTTTCCTTTTTCTGGAAAAATGAATGATGAAGATTTTATAACTAAGTTCGTGAATTCCTTTGCTTAAATATTTTAAGTCTTAACTTCTTTCCATCTTATAGCTAATATTCCACCAATTAAACAAAAGATAAATCCAATTAAATATATTGGGCTTATTGAAAGGGTAAACAAAGATAAAACTATGATAAATATTCCAATTTCTCTTACATGCTTTCTAGTTATGTAAATAAAATAACTTGCTAAAACAATTAAGGAACCAAGAAAAATGGCAAGAAAAATTAAATAAGAAAATTTAAAAGTAAATAAAGAAAGTATAATGATAAAGAATCCTCCGTTTGATGATAAAATATAAGCTAATGAAGGTCTTGCTTTTACCATAAGTTTATATGAACATTAAACAATATTAATTTGCAGTTAAATTTTACAAAAAATATATAACTAAGGTTATTTATGAATAATTAAGGAATGCCATTTTTCGTTGATAGGGAAATATACATAGGTAAATACAAACATGCAGCTTATAAAATGTGCTACTGGACAGAACAAAGTTTAAGAACAGGAGGTAGGAGACATTGTTATAAACATGATTTTGGTATAGATAGTTATGCTTGCATTCAATCTACTTCTTATAAAGCTTGTAATTTAGCTTGTGTTTTCTGCTGGAGAGATATTGAAGCGAGACCTAGAGTTTTTGAAGAACATGATAGCCCTGAATTGATAGCTGAAGAGTTAATAAAAACACAAAAGGAGCTTGTTAAAGAAAGTCTAAATAAGTGTATTGAAAATTGGAATATTGCTCACAAAATATTGGTATTGATTAGCAAAAATGAAACAATAACTGTTGCAGAAGTTTCAGAGAAAACAGGATATTCAAGGTCAAAAATTAGAGAAGCTTTTTTAGATTTATACAATTCTAATTTAGTTTTTAGATTAGATAACAATACTTATAAAGTTAACAGAGAAATAGTAAACAAGGAGTTAAACGAAGAAGAGGCAAAGGAAATTTTAGAGAAATACTTTACTACTTTGGAAGAAATAAAGCAAGTTCATGAAAAAGCTATGAATATTAAACATGTTGCAATTTCCTACGATGGAGAGCCAACAATGTATCCTTACATTAGCAAATTAATAGCAGAATTTAGAAAAAGAGGAATAACTACATTTCTGGTAACAAATGGTACTTTTCCTGAAAGAATATTGCAGATGTGGGAAGAAGGTAATTTACCTACACAATTATATGTAACATTGCATGCTCCTGATCTGGAAACATATTTAAAAACAACCTCTTCAATTTATCCTTACATTCCTTCTTCAAGTTTGCATTGGGAAAGAGTTCAAAAAACACTTGAAATACTTCCTAAGCTCCCATGTAGAACAGTGATTAGAATAACTACAGTAAAATATGTAAATATGGTTAATCCTGAAGGATATAGAAAATTAATATTGAAAGGAAGTCCTGATTTTGTTGAATTAAAAGGATTTTCAATAAGCGGCCATGCTCCTAAAATTATGGTTAGGTTAGGTAAATCGTTGCCAATTTACGATGAAGCTACTTTAATGAAGCAAGCATTGCAATTCAGTCCAACCTTTGAAGAAATTTTTGAATTTGCAAGGCAAATTTCTGATAACTTCCAAATATTTCCTTTGATTTCAACGAATAAAGAGTCAACTCAGGTTCTAATGGCTTACAGATGGAAAGATATTAAAGATATTTCAATAAAGAAACCTTAAACTCTTCTTTTAAATCTTCTTGATATTTTATTCTGCAAATTTAGTAAAATTTCCAATGAAAATATTTTTGATGTTATAAATATTAATATTAAAATAACTAACAAAGAATTAAATATATAAATTAAATGTAAAATATTAAAGTTTGTTGTAATTATTTCTTTAATGAAAATTAACGTTTGAACATAAGGTATGCTCATTAAAATTCCTTTAACTGTTGCAGGAGGAGTAGAAAATAGTAAGTAAAATGCTGGAATAAATATCACCATGAATATAGGACCTGTTAAAGTATTTGCAAGTCTTACATCATTGCTCAGAATACCTATTATTACTCCTAAGGATGCCATGAAGAATAAGCTTATTATTATGCTTATGATCAATAAAGTAGCACTGAAGGGATCAAACATAGCAAAAGAAAAAGTAAAACCTGATACACCTTGTTCTGTTCGAGGTAAAGAAGCAATCATGAAAAAGTAGCCTAAGAAACCAACGATGAACAAGGATAAGCCTATCAGTGAAACAATATAGGTTCCTATAAGCTTAGCCAACAATATTTTAAATCTCGATATTGGTAAAAGTAAAAGAATTTCCAAAGTTTTATACTCGTTTTCTACGGCTGTTGAGGTAGAAGATATTTGCATGACTATTGCACCTAAAGAAAGTATTATTACTGAAGCTATGAAGATTCCAAAGAATAACGATGAGAGAGTTTGCGAAGAAACTATAGTATCTTTCGAAGGCAAATAAACAAGACTATAATGAGAAATAGGATTCGTTATGAAGTTTAAAGTTTCTGTGGAATTTACGTACTTTTCTTTAATATAATTTTCAATCATCCTTACAACTCTAATTTCCTTAACAGGTGTAACTTGAACAAAACTAAATTCGGTAGTTTTACTATAGGTATAAATTGTTCCTCTTTCCTTTCTTTCTATTTTTTCGAAGAAATCCTCAGGAATTAAAACATATACATCATAGTTAGTTTCTTTGAGAATTTCATTCAATTCTTTATCTTTTTTTGTAAAATAAAACTCAACTTTTTCTTTATTAGTAAGATTTTTTAAATAATCAGTAAAATCTTGAGGAAGATTATCTTCGAAAATTACATTTGCTTTTATTAAACTAGGTTCAACCATTTCAGTTACAGTGGTTTGTACTGATTGAGAAATTGCAACACCTATTATTAAGAAAATTATCGGAGTTAAAAGGAATGGTAAAATAATTCTTGGATCTCTTAATAGATCTAAAACCTCTTTTTTTATTAACTTTTTCATGCTCCTTTAATTATTTTAATATATAAATCTTCAACATTATTTGCTTTATAAACTTCCAATAAGTTATCAATTTTTCCAGTTTTTAATATAATTCCATCTTTGATTATTGCTATCTTTGAACTTATTACTTCAACTTCACGTAAATTATGACTTGAAACCATGAAAGTTATGTTAAATTTTTTATTATATTCCAATATAATTTTCCTTATTTCATAGGCATATTCAAAATCTACTCCAGTGGTAGGCTCATCAAGTATAGCAAGTTTTGGCTTAATCATTAACGTTCTTGCTAATTGAATTCTTCTCTTCATACCTTTGCTATAACTTTTCATCTTATCGTGAATTCTATTACCAAGTCCAGCTATTTCTATTCCCAATTCTAAGGCTTTTGAATATTCGCTTGAATTTCCAAAATAAGTATATGCTATTAAATCTAAATACTCATAACCTGTAATATTTTTATAAACACCAGCTTCTTCAGGTAAATAAGAGATCATTTTCCTTACCTTATCTGCTTCATTAACTACGTCATATCCAAATACCTTTACTTGACCAGATGTAGGTAAAAGCAAAGTTGAGACTATTTTGAATGTTGTTGTTTTACCAGCTCCATTTGGACCAACCAAAGCAAATATTTCATTTTGTGCTACCTCAAGATTTATACCTTTTAAAGCTTCTATATAACCATATCTTTTAACTAAGTTATTAATCTCAACAGCTTTCATTATTTACTATTAAAACAAAGTATCTATTTAATTTTATTAAGCTGAATTTGAACTTAGGAAGTTCTGTTTTATTTTAATCTTAAAGAAAAGATTATTAGAGCTTAAATTCTTCTAATATAAAATATTTAATAGAGAAGCATGCAAAATATGAATAAAAAATTTAAAAACTTATATTCTTCTAACATTGAAAATCTACTCATTAACGCTATACTGATAATGTTAATTATAATTTCATCTTTTAGTACCGCATATGCATTGCCAGAAGCAATAGTAATAGGTATATATGGTAACAATGATAGAATTCAAACCGCTCTGCTAGGTATTGTAGAAGGATTAACAAAGAAAGGTGAATCTTATACAGTAATTCATTTACCAGAATTAACGATGCAGAATACCTTAAACCTTGATATTTTAATAACTGATGCCGATCTCCTAAGTTTCAATGAGGAAACATATGCTACAATTCATAGCATAGAAACTAGAGGAGTATTGTTCCTTTTAGGAAACTCAAGCAAATTTATGATCAGTCAAACATATCCTTACATTGAAGAGGAATTGAACGAAAATAAAAAAAGCTACGAATTTGTACCATACTATTCATTAGCTATTAGATCTGAGAAGTTATATACGCTTGAAGGAAGGATATATTCAGAATCCCCAAAGTTATTTTCCGAAAAAATTGTTGAGATTATGAGTGATGAATTGTTTCAATCAATTTTCATTAATACAATACCATCTTCTGTTAGCAAATCTTTATGTGGAGAAGATTGGATTGTAAAAGCATGGTATGTTTATATGGTTACGCTTCATGATAAATTGATCTACAAGAAAGATGTAGCAGAAGTGAGAGGAGATTGGATAATATGCCAGTTTTCAAAACCTTCGCTTTATAACTGGTTTTTAGTTAACTACAAGCTTTCTCATAAAATATATGAAGAAGGATATTCTTGTAACTCTTGGAACTGCGGATGGTTCGTAGAGCAAAGAATGGTCTACTCAGACTATAACACATTAGGACAAAGAATACATAATTTTGAACCCCAAAGCACAGCAAATCCTGATTTAGAAATTTATGCTTATGTGTTACCTGTTAGTAATATTGTTGAATTGATTGAAAAACTAAGGGGGCCAGATTACTTTTTATGGCCTTCAGTTAAAGAGCCTTCTCTTTTGGCAAGAACAGATTATCAATTCAAGGCTAAAATAGTTGCATATTCTCCTATGAATAATTCAATCTTTGTAATAAAAGATGCAACAGATAAAGTAACTTTTAGATTTGATAAGATAGCCTTCTATTTCTATGCTCTGAAGCTTGAAAAATATATTTACAACATAACAACGAAATGGCCTTTAATTATGGTTACTGTAACTCCTGTTAAAGTAGAACTTCCTATAACCAAATCAGAGAATCAAACAAAAATAGAAATCGAAGACCTTGCATATACTTCTTACTATTTAATAGTCCCATTTCCAATATTGCTTACAATTGTTATTATTGTAGCAAGTGCTATGGCAGTGCACTTCTTACTAACCCATCTAAGAATATATAAGAAGAAGCTTCAAATTAAATAATTTTTTATAATTTATATACTGTTTCTAAAGCAATATGAACAGCTTCTTTCTCCATATTTTTTAGCTCTTCAGTTCTCCAACCACTTATCCATTTCTCACCATATAATAGATCAGAGATTACCAGCAAAATTGCAATATCTACGTTTCTATAATCTGCAACAGTCATCAAAGCAGTAGATTCCATATCCAAACATAATATTCCTTTATTTCTATATTCTTCTATTTTATCTTCCGTTTCTCTGAAAAATGCATCTATGCTCCAAACACCTCCAATATGCAACTTATTCTCATAACCTCTTTCCTTTATAGTTTTTATCAACTCCTTCTGTATATAATTATCTAACCTGGGTATGTAGTCATGAGGTTTATAATGATAGCTAGTTCCCTCTTCTCTAATTCCCCATGTAGGCAAAACCAGATCTGCAAGCTTTACTTTAGGATCTATAGCACCAGCTTCGCCAACAATGATAAACTTATTTATTTTATATGCAATAGCTATTTCGAAAGCAAATATTGTTGCAGGAGCTCCATAATACGGTATCAAAACAGATAATTGAGCATCTTTATACATTACTCTATACGGAAAATTACTTGGATATTTAATTTCATCAATTGGCTTAGTTAATTTTTTTATTGCTTCAACCATAGATTCTGTAAAAACTAAGATAGCTTTATTAGGAAATTCTTGATTAGTTATGAAGTATTGAGGCTCAACTTTAGGCTTTCCTTTACCTAATTTTATCCACATAATTTAATTAAATTCTAAGATAAAATTACACGCTTGTATAAAGCTCTATTCGTAGTTTGTTTGCAAGATCTATTGCATCATTTTCTGCATAAGGAGTTACAAAAATTAACCTTGAAGGCTTCTTACCAACTTTCTTTTCATAGAAAATTGCCTTTCTGTTGAAAAGTGATATGTCTGCAGTTTTAGCATGCGATGAGACCTCAATTAATATTAATTCCTGGTCACGAAGAGCAATATCAATTTCGACTACGCTTGGATAGCCATAAACAAAACCTTCATCATCATAGTTTATCCACCTTTCAATTTTGACATTAAAGGATTTCTCAAGCAGTCCTTTCAAAGCATTCCTAAAGGCACTCTCAGCAAGTATTCCCCATCTAGAACCTAGAGCATCAATGCGCTTTATGAGATTCGAAAAGTCTTCTCTTAAAATTCTGACTTCTTCCCACAGCTTATATTGATTTTCTCTAAGTGACTGTATTTCTTCCCACATTTTGTTTTGATTTTCCCATAACTTTCTTATGTCCTCTTTAATCGTTCTTATTTCCTCCCAAATTTTATTCTGATTTTCTCTTAATGCTTTTATCTCCTCCCACATTCTGTTTTGATTCTCCCAAAGTTTTCTTATGTCCTCCTTAATTGCTCTTATTTCCTCCCATATCTTGTTTTGATTTTCTCTAAGTGCCCTTATCTCTTCCCAAATTCTATTCTGATTCTCCCATAATTTTTCCTGTCCCTCTCTTAAGCTTTTAACTTCCTCCCATAATCTGTTCTGATTTTCCCAAAGTTTATGCTGGTCTTCTCTCAAAGATTTAATCTCTTCCCAAATGTGTTTAACTTCTTCCCATATCTTGCGCTGTTCTTCAATGAGCCAATCCAATTTTTTAATTATTTCAGAAAGTCCTAAATAGCCTGCTACAGCATAGCGAAACTCAATATCCTTCTCTAATAATCTCAAAAACTCATTCTTTAAATCTGTGCTCATCATAAGAATTCATATAAAAGTTAATATATAAATTTTAGATAATAACAAAAACAAATATTATAAAAATCATATTAGAAATTTCTTCCAGTATTTTTTAAAATACTTTATAATTAAATTTTCAAATAATTCGATTCATTATTGATTAACCAAAATCTTTATACTTAGTCATGCATTATTTAAAATAGTGGAAGAAATAGTTAGTGCCTTTTGTCAAGTTTTTAAGGATGAATTGGTAGCCTTGGTTCTTTATGGTTCCTATGCTAGAGGAGAACAGAAAA
>JAVVGB010000048.1:0-7691 GCA_032249315.1 Thermoproteota archaeon | reverse complement strand
TAATATTTATAAATTTCTTATTAAAGCTACTCTAAATATTAAAAATTTTAATCTTGATCAAAATATATGTTTTATGAATAAGAATATTGTATTTATTCATGGAGCAGGAGAAGGAAGCTGGATATGGGAAAATCAAACTAAATATTTTAAAAATTCTATAGCTATTGATTTGCCAGGTCACGGAAATGAAAAAGATACTAACTTAACTACTATAGAAGATTATGCTGAATGGGTTATTGAATATATTGAAAAAAGAAATCTAAATAATGTTGTACTGGCAGGTCATTCGATGGGTGGAGCGATAGTTATGGTTATAGCTTTAAAGAAACCTTCATGGCTCGATTCAATTATTTTAATAGCTACAGGAGCAAAGCTTAGAGTTACAAATATAATTTTAGATGCTTTAAGAAAATCCTATGAGGAAGCCTTTGAAGTCTTAAGCAGATGGTCTTTTAAAGCTCATCCAGATTTACAAATATTACTTAAATATAAGGAGAATTTCTTAAAAGTTCCTTTACATGTGACTTTAAGAGACTTTTTGGCATGCGATAAATTTAATTATATGGATAAAATAGAGAACATTGAATACCGCACATTAATAATATGCGGTAAAGAAGATTTGTTAACTCCTGTAAAGTATTCACAGTATTTAAAGCAAAAAATTAAAAACTCAGAGCTTTATATAATTGAGGAAGCTGGTCATATGGTTATGTTAGAAAAACCCAATGAAGTCAATCAAATAATTGAAAGATTTTTAACTTATTAAAAGTTTAGCTTATGAAAAAATTAAAATTACAACTACTTCTCATACAAATGACAAGCTACAAAATGATTTGGCTTTATTTCAATTAATTTAGGTTCAACTTTTTTACATATTTCCATTGCATAAGGACATCTTGGATGGAATCTACAACCAGACGGAGGCCTAATTGCACTTGGAACTTCTCCTCCTACTATTTTTCTTTCCTTTCTACCTTTTAACGTAGGAATAGCTTGAATTAAAGCTTGCGTATATGGATGTAAAGGTTCATTAAATACAGATTCTTTACTTTCCATCTCAACTATTTTACCTAAATACATTATTGAGATTTTATTTGAAATATAATATACTACGGATAAATCATGCGTTATTATTACATAAGTTAAATCCATTTCTTTTTTTAGTTCTAATAAAAGATCAAGTATTTGGGCTCTTATAGATACATCAACCATTGCAACAGGTTCGTCTGCAACAATAAATTTTGGTCTTAATATTAAAGCTCTTGCTATAACTGCTCTTTGTCTTTGCCCCCGCTAAGTTCATGAGGATATCTTTTATATATTTCTTCTGCAGGAGTTAAACCTACTTTTCCACGATATCATAAACCATTTGCTTCTTTTCTTTTTCATCTAAATTATTATAATGAACATTTACACCCATCATTATACTTTCACTTATTCTTATACGAGGATTTAAAGAAGCATAAGCTTAATTAAATTTTTCTAAACCTATTATAATTAAATTTCCATCAGGATCTTTGACAGAGATTCCTTCTTGAATTAATTCAGCATATTCTCCTAAATCTTCTTTAAAATTAACATTTAAATTTACCAAATTATTTGTTAGCTCTTTTAAATTTTCTTTCGAACTCAATATTATAGAATAAGATATTAGTTTAACACAATCTTCTGGTACTGGAGGAGCATTCAATCCTGCCCATATATTCATTCCTATATGATGATGGTAACCCCCTGCAGCTAGAAAGGAAGCAGAACCCATATAACGCAAAGTTAAATCAAAACCTAAGGCTTTTGTATAAAATTCTTCCATGATTTTTAAGTTAGAAACATGAAGATGAATGTGTCCTATTCTTGTATTATTCGGAATTCTCCATTCACTAGATAAGGCTATTTTAAATTTTTCTTCTTTAATTTCCTCTATCAAATTTTCTATATCCAAAGGTAGAGTAGCCATATATAATTTCCCATTTACAAATTTCCATTTTTCCCTTGGTCTATCCCAATAAATTTCTATACCATGACCATTATTATCTGCTAAATAAATTGCTTCAGTTGCTACATGGTCAGCGAATCCTTCGATGTAATATTCATAGTTTAATAATCTTACAAGAATTCTTGCCAAATCTTTTCTTGTTGGCAAAAGAATTGCATAATGATAAAGACCTCTTGTTCTATATGGTTTTGGTTTAGCTCCTTTATGCTCTGTTAAAATAATTAAAGTTTTTCCGTCAATACCAAGAAAAGCAGTTTTATTTAGTTCTTTAAGTTTATAAAAACCTAGTAAATTAATATAAAAATCTAGGCTTTTTTCCAAATCTGAAACTGTTAAATGAACCCAGCCTATTCTTGCTTTAGGATCAATTACAAATTTTTTAATTTCTTCATTTTTTGCATTCTTCATCATATATTACATACTCCTGATTCACATTTGCTTTTTGCTTTCCAGAAATAATCATTACCGGCTTTTTGAGATTCGATTAATCCTTTTCTTTCCATTTCTTTCAGTAAAGAATAAGCTTGATACTTTGAGATATTAAATAAAATAGCAATCTCTTGCGTTGCTACTTTTCCCCAGTATCTTATAAAATTTAAAGCTTCTTTTTCACTTAACTCAACTTTCCTTTCCTTTAACTCATTGGATAACTTTTTTAAAATTTCTTTAAACGTTGAATATCTCATGTATCCAATTCTAATCGTTTCAAAATTGTCCTTTAATCTTCTTATTATAAAAGTAGGAAATCCAGTTATCTCCCTTTCTTGACATTCTCTAATATCTTTCATAAATTCTTCATAGGCTCTTCCACTTTCAATATCTTCTTTCATTTTAAAAACATCCAAGCCACATTCTTCTGCTAACCTTAGTTGTTCTTCCAATCTATGTATTGGTATAGCTTCAGCTGCAGCAGCTTCCCTTAATCTCCTCAAATATTTCCATGCAAGATTCCTATCTTGTAACTCAGCAGCTTTAACTGCAATATTTGCAGGCCAGGTAGACTTGAATTCTTTATGATATTCTGTAAATTGTCTAATATCTACGGGCATTCCATGCTTACTTGAAGCTTCTAGCCAATGATCAGCAACTTGCAAATACCATAGCTCTCCTCCTATATTATTAATCGGATCATAAAATTCACTAATATCTTTAACTAATCCTCCCATTTTATAACTAATCCTTATTTGTTCTCCATAAACCCATTTGAGCTTCCTAAGTATAGGTTCTGATCCCCAGCACCAAGTACAATAAGGATCAGTAAATTCGATTATTTCTATGATAGGATTGTACTCCATATTAAATGATCAATAGATAATATTCCTGGTCCTAATAAAGCTATTGCAAAACATGAAGCTAGTAATATTGTATCAAGCTCCCAGCCAAACATATATCCCTTTGTAGCTTTAAACATCGGTTCAACATATCCTCTAGGAATAGGTAATTTCCATAATATAGTTACATATAATAAAGTTGTTCCAATCATTTCTAAAGTGAATAATATAGCTGCTATCCTTGTTAAGAAACCGAAAATTAAAGCAAAACCTCCTATAAATTCTAATAAGGCTGCTAAGTCAAACAATACTGGATGTACTCCAATCTGTTTAAAACTGTTTTTCATTTCATTTTTAGCAGGTAAAAAGAGTTTAGGATATCCATGTATAACAAATAGTACTCCAACAAATATTCTTACAACAAATATTGCAATGCTTAGAAATATTTCATTGTTGTACGTACCAAATATTATGTCTTGCCATGCCATGATATAAATTTACAAAGTAAAGCATTTAAATTTTTTTGTTTAATTTTTAAATTATCTCTTTATATAAGGAAAATTATTATTATTAGATTGATGGAAAAATGCCCAATGAATAAAGCTTGTTCATTCTTAGGAAAACCTTGGCGATTAATAGTTATCGATAAACTTTTGGAAAAACCTAGAACATATAAAGAGTTACTTAATAATCTTCAAGGAATAAGTTCCAGAACATTATCAAAAATATTAAAGGAATTAAAAGAGAATGGAATAGTTGAAAGAGTTTGTGATGGAAAAAATTATTATTACGCTTTAACAGAAAAAGGAAAAGATCTAAAACCTGTTCTTGTAGCAATAAAAAAGTGGGGAGAAAAATGGCTAAAAGAAAATTTACAAAGTAAAGTTAGTTTATAATTTATTATTTCTTTTAATGCCTAACCATCTTGGGGTTCTTTTCATATATTCTTCATATAATTTGCCGTATTTTCTAATTAAATGGGGTTCTTCATAAAAAACTATAAAAAGGTGGTATATTACAAAAAGAAGAAATGTGTAAGCAAGGATCATTAAGGATTTAAAAAATATAGCCTCGCCCAAAACAATTAGAACTCCCGAAAGATACATAGGATTCCTTGTATATTTATATATACCTTCTGTTATAAGCATCTTAGGCTCATCCAAAGGAGAAGGCGTTCCTTTGCCATAAAAAATGAAATAGTAACAGCTAATTGCATAGATAGCTATTCCTATTACTATCAAAATAAGTCCCAGATAATTAAAGAAGAAAATCTCAAAGGTGTAAAAATTCAAGTAAAATAAAATAAATAAAGGTAATATTAAAGCAAAAAATAAAGGAAGAGTTAGACTAAAAGCTATTGTTTTTAAAATCAATTTCGTTGTTTCTTTCATATTAATTAATTCTTATTTTCAATTATTAAATTTTGAATAAAGATAGCATATCACTAATTCGTGGGAATTGTAGAATATTTATAAATCTAATAATTATAATTTGCTATATTTATTGTATGTTCTGCAATATCAATAGTATATTCTGAAATTCTTTTTAAACTTTCTAATATAAGTTTTAAAGAAGTTAATTCTTGTTTATTAGCATAATTTTTTAACAAATTTTCGGTTAAATTTCTTATATCATTTAATATTTCTATTATATTTGTAATATTTTTGTTTGCCTTTTCTTTATTCTTTTTCAAAAATGTAATTAACATATCTTTGAAATTCTCTTTTATTTTTTCAGATAAGTTAACGATATCCTTTTTTATTTCTTCACATACGCTACTTAATTTAATAAAGTTGGAAACCATTTCCTCTATATGATCAGCTATCCTTTCCAAAGCTCTTGCTACTAACTTATATTCTATACATTCTAATTTATTATTTAGACCTAATTCATATACTAAATAAGAATTGCTTAGAGCTTGATTTATTTGTCTAGAAATAAAGTTATAAAACCTATCTACATCTGTATCTAATTCAATTATCCTTTTGTAATAATCTACTTCTCCTTTAACAAAAGAAATAAAGTTTTCAAACATTAAATGAACTATACTAAACATTCTATCTAATATTTTTTCTATATTCACTTCTATTGAAGAAGTAAATACGTGTATGGTAAAGCTATTTATCGTTTCATCTATTATTTCTATACCAACCAATCTTTCCCTTAATTCTTCTTTAAGTTCATGGAGATTTGAAGTTATGTTAACCACCTTAATGCTTTGATAACCTGCTAAGTACAAAGCTATACATTCCCTTAAAACTTCTTCATATGAATTATATGTTTTAAAATCTACAGTAATTATACTCTCATCTTTTCTTTTAAATTTATTGTAAGGATAGATTATTAAAGAACCATCCTCGTTTTCAAGAATAACTAATTTATCATGAACTTTTATATTGTTACTTTTAATCCAATGTTTTGGTAAGGAAATAATAAATGTGCTTTTACCTGTGAGTTGTACAGTTCTTATTTCACTCATTTATATATATAGAATATATTCTTTTATCCAATTAATATATATTTTATTTTCAGCTATATTGAAAATTTAAAAATTGATTTCTTAAAGTCTTGATGGCCCGCTACATGCCATAAAGAGAAATGAAGATTCCAAAATAAAAGTTAAATCATTAAAATCATTTAAAGAATAAAGATTAAATAAATAATATGGAAGTTTATGATTACGTAATTAAAAAACTAGACATAAGAGAGTATTCTCAAAAAGAGATACCTAAAGATATAAAACTTAAAATACTTGAAGCTGCAAGATCTACAGGTAGCGGAAAAAATCTTCAACATTGGCGTTTCATAGTTGTTAAAGATAAAGAAAATTTAAAGAAACTGGCAGATGATAGCATAACTGGAAAATGGATAGTTAATGCAAATTTTGCTGTAATTGTCCTAACAGATCCTAAATATCCTTTTCATTTAATAGATGCGGGAAGAGTTGTGCAAAACATGCAAATAGCAGCATGGGGATATGGAATAGCATCTTGTATCTTTACAGGAATTAATAAAGAAAAACTAAGGAAAGATTTTAACATACCTGCAGATCTTGAGCCTTCTGTAGTTGTTGGCTTTGGTTATCCAATAAAGAAAATAAAAGGAAAGAAAAATAGGAAGCCTTTAAATGAATTGGTTTCTATAGAAAAATACGGTAATCCTTTTAACCCAGAACTTTTATGATTAGCTGATCAAACTAAAATCAAAGAATAAGAATTAAAGAGGAAAATCATATTTTGCCAAATCTTATTCTTCTACAATTACACCATAAATAACTTTTATTCCTATTTTGTTACATAGCTCTAAAGCTTCTTTATCGATATTTGTTGCTACAATTATTTTTCTTCTTACATTCTTTAGCAAAGGTGTCATTCTTTCAACTTTTTCTTCAAACCATTCAACATCGTCTATACTAACAGAGCTTTTTACTTCAATAACGTCAACATAATCATCACTTACTAAAATATCAAATTCATATATTCTATCTTTTTTACCAAATCTTCCTTCAACATCAATATATTTAAATTTTCTTATCTTCTCTTCATCGATTCCTATCTGCTTCAATTGTTCTCTATAAATGCTAAATATCAATTTCTCCAAATCCAAACCCATTCTTCTTCCTAAGGAACCTACAGCTGATCTTAAGTCGTTTATATATTTTGTATGTTCCTTCAATATTACACTATGTTCTTTTAATATTTTACTAACTTCACTTAATATTAATATAAGTTCATTGGTTGTCTTTCTTAGTTCTTTTAACTCTTGGACTATAACATCAAACTTTTTATCATGTTCTTCAAATCTTTTACTATGCTCTTCAAGTAATTTAATAGTAGTATCGTATCCTAGATAACCTGCTACTGCATATCTGAATTCTTTATCTTTTTCTAATAATTCTAATATTTTTTCCTTTAATTTTGATTTCATTAACTAACCCTAACTAATATTAATTACAAAGAATATTAAAAAGTGATCTCTGCTGCAATTTTCCAAATTTATAGATAACAACTAAAGCAGAATAAAAATTAAAAGTATTCGGCTTTAACCGCAAAAGAGCACAAAATATTGTGTTAATAAACGTTATTAATAAAGCTATAATAAATACAAGAAATTTTTATTTCATCATCCTATTTTATAAAAATTATGTCTCGTACTTATATTTTTAATTAATGAAAATAATTCTGAATTTCTCTTCTAAAATCTAGACAAGTATTTTAAATAACTGAAATAATTTAGAAATATGGAAAGAATAGAAGAAATTGAAAGTTTGATAAAGAATCTTTATGAAAGAATAAAGGATAAGATAGCACAAGACCTAAACGTTTATAGAGTTTTTCAATTTAATGTAAGCGATGCAGGAGATTTTTACATTGAGATAAATTATGGAAAAATTAACTTTGTAAAAGGAGTTCATCAAAATCCTACAG
>JAVVGB010000047.1:0-7975 GCA_032249315.1 Thermoproteota archaeon | reverse complement strand
TTCTCTCTTATAAAATATTTTAACTTTTTTTAATCCAAGCCTTTCTTCCAATCTATAAGCTCTATATAATGGTCTTGGTCTTCCAATATGAATGTAAATTTCTAATAATTCCTCAGGAATTTTAATCCATTGTGAATTTTCAAATTCTTGTTTTAAGCATTCTTTAATCATAACTTTATTCATAAATTCCAATCTGGAAAATCCATCGTTATAATCTTTAGGTGGAGGCAAAGGTTCTGGCAAATCTGGCAATATGTTATACCAATATCTTGGTATTTCATCAACACTTAAGTTTATTTGGGGTATTTTCATAAAAGAATAATATAAATTAATCGTTAAATATTTAGTTAAAAATTTATTTC
The DNA here is from genome assembly GCA_032249315.1 of Thermoproteota archaeon. GTDB lineage: Archaea > Thermoproteota > Thermoprotei > Gearchaeales > Gearchaeaceae > SCGC-AAA471-B05. Next base: position 7,613 of record JAVVGB010000047.1, on the reverse strand, counting down.
AAGAAAGATTAAAAATAATATGCAAAAATTCATTTTTATATTAGCTTTCATAATTTTATTTTTAGTTCCTTATTCTTTGAAAGATGATCATTTAACTGTTAAGGAAATGAATTCTTCTATTTCTCTTTCTGAGATTAAATATTTACCTTTCATATATTTTTCATCATCATCCTATGAACCTTTAGATTTCTTGCAAATTTATAATATAAACGCTTTACATCAAGAAGGATTTAAAGGACAAAATAATAGAATAGTTATTGTAGTAGCATATGGAAATGACAAAGCTTTAGAAGATTTAATCGCTTTTTCTCAACATTATAACCTTCCTAATCCTGATTTAAATATAATTTATCCAACTGGTAAACCTAATGAAGCTAATTATACATGGAAAGTATTAACAAATTTAGCTTTACAATGGTCTCATGTAATATCTCCTTTATCAAAAAAGATTTTAATTGTTGCAAAGAATGATACCTCAGATCTTGAATATGGTATTGTTTATGCAATAAACAATTATTCTCCTTCTATTATAGTGTTACCTTTTGGTAAATTTGAAACTGCTTTTACAAATTCTACCTTGAATTATTTTCATTCTTTATTTAAAGATAGTGTTAAAGTTGGGTCAATAATAGTTTCTTCGAGTGGTAATTTAGGCAATCAAGCTGTTTTCTATCCTTCTTCAGATCCTTATGTTTTATCTGTTGGTTCAACTATAAGAAATAACAATAATGAAATAGGTTGGAGTAAAAGCGGAGGAGGATATAGCATTTATTTTAATGCCCCTCAATGGCAAAAATCAAGTAAGATTAGCAATAATAAAAGAGCTTTTCCTGATGTATCGTTTAACATTGAAGGATATAAGGTATACGTTGATGGGAGTTTTGTAAACGTAGGCGGGCCTTCTGCATCAAGCATTATAATTTCTGCAATTCTTTCCTTGGTCAACTATAAAATAAAAAACATAAATTTCCTTCTGTATCAAATAGGAACTTCTAGCAGTTATATTGATCTATTTAACGATATTACTTCAGGAAATAATGGATATAATGCTAAACAGGGTTGGGATGCTGTTACAGGATGGGGTACACCTAAAGTTTATAATTTTGTTAATTTTCTTTCAAAAAATATAAGAACAGTAAGTATAGATTATAAAAATTCAAAGTATCCTCCTCATGTAAAAATAAATGGTTATGAATATGAAGTTCCTGAAAGCTTTAATTTTATTTTAAATTCTTCTCATATTTTTGAAATGCAAGAAAAGATTGAAGGGAATTTGGAAAGATTTGTTTTTAATAATTGGAGTGGAGATTTAATTAGCAATTCAAGTAGCATTACTTTAACAATTAATAAGGATTATTTGCTTATAGCAAATTACAGAACACAATATAGAGTCATGGTAAAATCTGAATATAGTGAAGCTTATGGAGATGGTTGGTATGATGTGAATGCCAAAGTCACAGTGTCTTTAAAAAATGATACTGTTTATTTATCTAATGATACTAGAGCTGTTTTTATTGAATGGATAGGTTATGGTCTTAATGCTTATAATGGAAAAAATCTTACCTTTACAATTCAAATAGTTGGCTGGGTAATTCAGATTGCTAAGTGGCAAAGGCAATATTACTTAGAAGTTGTTTCAGATTATTTTGACCCAAAAATTTCAGGCTGGTATGATGAAAATTCCAATGTTACAATTAAACTTGAAAATTATACTTATTATATTAATGAAGATATAAGATATGTTTTTGATCATTGGAAATTCTTGAAGCCTAACTACCCTTTATCAAAGGAAAACATTTTACAAATAAGAATTGATCAACCTATGAAAATAATTGCTGTATGGAAAAAACAATATAGATTAAGTATAACATCTTATGCAAATGATATAAAAACAAAAATAAATGTTGCTGGAGAAGGATGGTATTATGAAAATGAAACTGCATATTTTTCAAGCAATAGATATCATTACTTTAACAATGATACAAGGTTGGTTTTATTAGGATACAGAATAGATTCTGGTGATCTAATAAATAGTAATGAAGGACAAATTCTTATGAACAAACCTTATAATATTAAATTTTATTGGAAAATTCAATACCTTGTTCAAACTTTCACTCCGATTTCTTTTATTAATGGAACTGGTTGGTATGATAAAGGAAGTATAGTAAAAATATTCCTTAAAGAAACCATAGTTTACGTTGATATAAATACAAGATATATGTTTAAAGGTTTCAATTTAACTAACTACTTAAATTTGGATGTTAAGGATTTTGCTATTCTTGAAATAAAAGTAGAAAAACCAATTAAAGTATTAGCTTTATGGGCTTTACAATATTATGTCGAAGTTAGAAGTTTATTTGGAAAAACCTTCGGAACTGGATGGTATGATGCAAATTCTATTGTTAATTTTGAAGTTTATCCAAAGGAAATATATAGCTATCAAAATTCAAGGCTAATATTTTCTCACTGGATGGTCAATGGTAAAGAATATTATAATAATTATCTAGAAGTTAAGAGTCCTTTAAAAATTGAAGCAATTTATGTTCTGCAACACAAAGTCAAAATAAAAGTTAAAGATATAGAAGGAAATTATATCAAGAATTTCCAAGTTGTTTATTTAGATAAATTTGGAAAAGAAAGGATATTTGAAAATGAAGATTGGTTCAATGATGGGGAAACATTGAAAATAAAAGAAATAATTGTTAACAACGAAAGATATTCCTTCCTAATTGAAATTCCTGTTTATGCTGCAAGGGAAATGGAAATAATGCTTCCTATTAAAAATGTTGAAGTTATGATAAAGGATATATTTGGTTTTCCTATCAAAGGAATAGAAATTGTTTTAGTTACTGAATCAGGCAATAAATATTTAGGCTATACAAATGATGAAGGAAAAATATTGTTTGAAAGTGTTAAGTTAGGTAAAAAGATAATTAAAGTTAAATATATTTTATTTGATTTGGAATTTGAAGCAAAAGATAATAATGTAATAATTTTGCCTTTAAGTTATCAATCTTTTATTTTACTTTTACTTTTTATATTAATATTGTTAACTTTAATTTTAATAAGAAAATATTATATAAAATTATATGTTGAAAACATTTTAAAAATAAAATAAAAGTTAAAGTATTTATAACTGAAATATTTAAATAATATCAATGAGCATTTTGCAGCCTTCAGCTTCAATATGCATTCCATGTCGTGGAGCTAAATTTTTATGTGGAAGAAGTTATTGTCCTGTTTTAATTAAGAATATTAAGCTTGTTAAAAATGTTGAAATAAGTAAAAGAATAATTGAAGGATCTTCTCCTCCTTCAGTATTTGTAGGAAGAATAAATTATCCTAGAATTACCGTTGGTCCTTTGGTTCCTTCTTTTTTTGGTGATACAAGACATTTTGATTATCCTGAAGCTTGGAATAATTTAAGAATTGAAGATATATTGAATTATAGATTGTCTTTAGTTAGATGTTATAGATTTGTTAAAGTAGAATCAGTTGAAGATCCTTATATACTATCTTTACATGAATTAACTTTATCATATATTCCTGTTGATATGCGTGTTGAATTAAAAAAGAATCCTTCAAAAATGCCTTTGTTTGATGATGTTATACCTCCCTTAGGTCCTTCTTCACTTCTTAACAGATATGAAATACTTTCAAATATAAAGAGTGATAAAGTAATAGAGAAAGTTTATTATGATAAAGATTTAAGAGCAAACGAAGGAGTAATTAAACTTTATAATGAAAATGTTGAACTATCAAGAATTGTTAAAGTCTTTAGCTTAGGAATGCTTGGAATAAAGAAAAATAGAAAGTTGGTACCTACAAGATGGAGCATAACTGCTGTTGATGATATAATATCAAAGGATTTAATTAAAAAAATTAAGCAATTTAATACAATTGATAAACCAAGGGTATTTATTTACAATAAATTTATGAACAATTTTGTAATAATTCTTTTACCTTATAGATGGTTCTATGAATGGATAGAAGCATGGTATCCTAAAACTACTTGGAATCTTTATGGAGAAGATGTTGAAGTTGAATCTGATCATGAATTAGGCACAGCTAAAACAAGATATTCTAATTTAGGAGGTTGCTATTATGCTGTAAGACTTGCTGTTAGCGAATATTTATTAAGAGAAAGAAGACAAGCTGCTGTTTTAGCTATAAGAGAGATTTTACCTGGATTCATTACTTCAATAGGTGTTTGGTTTGTAAGGGAAACTTTAAGAGAAATATTTAGAAAAAATGAATATAAAGAATTTGAAGATGTAAAAGATGCAATAAATTATGCTTTAAATTTCTTAGTTACAAATAGAGAAAAAATAATAAATTCAAGCTATGTGTTAAAGTATTTGTTAAAATATTCAACTTTTGTATTTTAATCATTCGACAAATTTTATGCTTAAATTCCAAATTTTTGAATTTATAGATATATTTAATATTGTTAAGGTTAAACTTTCAACTAAACTAGCTAAATCTAAACCACCAACATAAAGAGGATTTAAATGGATGCTTAAATCTTTTATCAATTTTACAAATTGATCTACAATATTTTTGTTATCTGTACAGAATGGCACATCGTAATTTAATCTATGATAAGGATCCGCTAATTTTTTGGCTGGTATTGTATGCAATGCTGCAACTACTTTATCTGTTTGCAGTATTTTAGCTATTTCTTCAGCAGCTGAAGTTGCACCTTGTTTTATTATTGATGGATCATAAAAGAATTTTAGATCTTTTTTTGTTATTGGAACTACAGGAGATATAATCATAGCATCTTTATTTATTTTATCTTTTAATGTTTCCAAGAAATTGTAAAGATATTGAGCAGGAATTGTTAAAACTATAACATCTGCAATTGAAGCAGCTTGGGAATTTTCCATACCAATAATATTTCCTTTCATATCTTCTAAATAAGCTGAAGCTGCCTTTATCGCATATTCCTTTGCTTCTTTTTCAGCTTTTTCTTTAAATCTTGAACCTATTATTACTTCATGGACTCTCGACCATCTTATAGCTAGACCTTCTCCAAATTCTCCTGTCCCTCCTAAAATTGCAATTCTCATATTTCTAAAATCGAATTTTTAAGATTTAAGGTTGCTTTATAGATTATGTGAATAACAAACTATTTAATTTAGTGAATATTTTAGTTAGCTTTAATTGTTCCTTAAAAACTCTTTAATAAAATTAAAAATTTTAGAAATAAAAAGCAAATACTTGATAGAGAAATAAGAAAATGAGCATTTTAAAAATTGTTTATCGAAGAATTACAAGACGCTTCTTACTCTTCAGCGGAATAATTATTCTGATCATGGTTATTTCAATAATTTTTACTTCTGTAAATATTGGAGGAAATGTTGCAATAGCGAAATCTTTGCATGATGCATTGGATAGATTAGTTTTTGTAGATTTTAGCATTAGGAATTTGGAAGTAAGCGAAGATAGAGTTAATATTATAATAACCGAGATTAGCAGAATAAATGGAATATACAAAGTAGAACCAGTATTGAGAATTGATATTTATACGCAAGTCTATCCAAATGTTACCCTTCCGCTAGGTATCTTTGCTATAAAGGATGATAGCTTATTTTATAAGAAAATTAGACTATTACCTCCTAGTCAATATGAAGCAATTTTGATCAGTAGTTCGCGTGGAGATATTTTCCATACTTCTCAACAAAGTACATTAAAATTGGGTAATATTACTATTCGCATCAAAAACGTATTAAATGTAGAAAACATAGGCTTTCCACTCTTTCAATATATTGATGCAATTAGCATTACAAATACATACATTATAAGCTATGATAGTTTTTTAAAAGAATTTTTGCAAGAAGCTAATAAAAATAAATTAAATTTTAGAACTGTTTACACGATAAACGTTTTCCTTGATAGGACCTCTGTAATTGATGTCGCAGATCTAGATAAATCAAGGAATACGGTATTGAATATTCGTTCACAATTAGAGAATATAGTAAGAAAGTATGCTTATTTCTCTTACAATAATGATAATATAACTAACACTCTGGGGACAATATCTCAAAATTATACTGCTTATATCCTATTTTTTGTCTTCCTTTCATTGCCTTTACTATTTATTGCATGGTATTTAGGTTCTTCTTTAAGTGATTTAATGTACAGCTTGAACAAAAGAGAAATGGCTTTATTTAAAATAAGAGGTTTTGGTAGAGCAAAGCTATTTATTTTATATTTATTTGAAATTACCATAGTTATACTGTTAGGTATAATAATTGGTTATTTTCTTTCTTCAATTATTCTTTCTTTATCCTTTGGAGTATCTATTTTTGATGTAATAAAGATTTTAATTAATAATCAGCTCGCTTTTATTCTTACTTTGATCTTCTCCTTTATAATAGCATTTTTGATAATTATTTTCCCTTTGAGAAGGGTGTTGAATATTCCAATTTTACATGCTTTGTATGGAGAAATGTACGAGCATTTGGAAAAGCCTTATAAAAAAATGAGAGTTTGGGTTGCGCTGATACTAGGAACTTATAAAATACTCATATGGATATTTCAAATCAATTTACTTCAAATGCAAGCTGAAGCTTTCCGAACAGGAAATTTCGTCTTAGTAATTGCTTTATCCATTTTATTAATAATCGATGCTCCTTTAAATATAATAGGACCTTTTCTTTTCTTATACGGCTTATCGAAAATATTATCATATCACGGAACTTTTATTCATTCGAAATTTGTTTCAGCTATGAAATTTTTCTTAAAAGACTTAGCATCGATTTCTTCAAAAAGCATAAGCAGAGCAGCTTCTAGAAATTCAGTAATAATCTTCGTTATTTCGCTTATAATATTTTATAGTTTCTTTAATGTTATTAATTTGTCCTCCCAAGAAGATTTCAACATTCGAAGTGCTTATTTAGAAAGCGAAGCTGATATTAAAGTTCATTTCAATGATCATACTTTAGCAGAATATTCTTTGGCTAAAATTAAAGCTTTTCAAGAAGTAGAATATGCTACTTTGGTTTATTCATTTGCTAATTTTTATGCGGTTAATCCAGATGAATTTGTCAAAGTAGCTTTTCTTGAAGAAAGTTTATTCAAAAATGGAACTCCTTTAGAATTATTTAAAAAGCTTGATGAAAATTCAATAATATTGGATCTTAGCGTAGCCAAGTATCTAAATCTTAAATATGGTGATCAAATAAACATTCCTCTCGGTCTTATTTCAAAAAAGTTTAAAATAATTGGTTTTTATGGAAAGGAATTTAAATATCAATCTGATGTTGTATATTATCAGTTCGATGCGATTCAGCAAGCATACAGTTGGGGAATTTTCAAATCTTTCATAAATATAAATGCAGTGAAAGAATTCAAAACATTTTTTGAACCAAGAATTTTAGTAAAACTAAAGTCCCTTGAATATACTGATGCTGTAAAGGAAAAAATTACAGGAATGCAAGGAGCCTATCTTATAGTAACATTTAAAGAAATCTATAAACAAAAGAAAACTGGCTTTCTTTTAACGGAGGAATATTTGAACTTTCAAACAATAATCTCTATACTTTTAATTTCCCTAGGAATAATATCAATATCAATAGTTAATCTTTTTGAAAGGTCTAAAACCATAG
>JAVVGB010000046.1:0-8343 GCA_032249315.1 Thermoproteota archaeon | reverse complement strand
GTAGATAACGTAAGCTTTACTGTTAATGATGCTGAATTTTTCGCAATAATTGGACCTACAGGGTGCGGAAAAACAACAGTACTTAGAATTATTGCAGGCTTAGAAACACCTGATGAAGGCGAAGTATACATAGATGATAAACTTGTGAATTTTGTTCATCCTAAAGACAGAGATGTAGCAATGGTATTTCAAAATTATGCATTGTATCCACATATGAAAGTATTTGAGAATATAGCATTTCCATTACTCGTTAGAAAAAGAGAATTAAAACTTAGTAATGAAGAAATTGAAAAAAGAGTTAAAGAAATAGCTAAATTATTACAAATAGACGACCTTTTGTCTAGATACCCAAGCCAATTATCAGGAGGACAACAACAAAGAGTAGCTTTAGCAAGAGCTCTTGTAAGAAAACCAAAAGTTTGGTTACTCGACGAACCTTTATCAAATTTAGATGCAAAGTTAAGATTACAAATGAGAGCTGAAATTAAAAGATATCAAAGGGAGTTAAATATGACAACGATTTACGTAACACATGATCAAATTGAAGCAATGTCGATGGCTGATAGAATAGGCGTTATGAATTCAGGAAAAATGTTACAAATAGGTAAAGCTGAAGAATTATATAATACTCCTAGAGAACTTTTTGTTGCTACTTTTATAGGATCACCTCCTATGAATATAATACCATGTGAATACATGGTGAAAGGTGATAAAGTTATATTAAAGCATTCTACTTTTGAGTTTGCTTTAGAAAAAGAATTATCTGAAAAAATCATTAAAGAATCAACAAGCAAAGATATATTTCTTGGAATTAGGGCTGAGAATATAAAAATTGAAGAAGAAGGAAAACATTATATAAAAGGAAAGATTTTAATTTCAGAAATGCTAGGAGCTGAACAACTTTTAATGATTGAATTAAATGGAACCATGATTAGAGTAAAAGCTCCTGTTCATAGAAGATTTAACATCGGAGAAATTATATATCTTAGTTTTGATTGGTCAAAAATTTTAATTTTTGATGCAAAAACTAACAAGTTAATTATTTAATTTATATAAATAAATAAAATTTTTTAAATAAAAGCTAAAACTGAGTTTATTATTAAAGAGTTCCAAATAATTAGAATCTAAATCGATTTTTAAAGGTTGATCAATATTTCGATTAAAAAAAGCAATAAATTCCTCGTTATCATAATTCCTAATAACTCTTATCGTATTTTCATTAATAGCTTCACATTTAAAAAATCCCAATCTTAAAACCTTCAACTTTTTCCTTAGACTGATTAGCTGTTTAATAAAAAACAAGAGTTCCTTATTCCATTGTATTTCATCCCATACCATTGCTCTTCTACAATCAGGATCCTTATCTCCTTCCATACCTATTTCGTCACCATAATAAATTGAAGGAGAACCGTAACAAGCAAATAAAAAAGCATACATATTAAATAAAACTTCCCTTAAATTTTTAGCTAAAGTAACTATTCTAGCAGTATCATGACTCCCCAAAAGGTTATACAAAGAATTAGCAACAAAAATAGGTAAACTAAAATATTGTTGCATAATTTTCTCAGAAAAAGTATACGCAGAAATTTTTTTATAAAGAAAGAAATCTAAAATTAATTTTCTTAAATCATAATTCATTGCAGAATCAGATATTTTACCTAGCGGATAATATTCGAGGCCATAATTTATTTCCAAAATCATAATCTTATCGTTACCATGATTCTTAATTTCTTTATAAATTTCTCTAAGAAAATTATCAGGTATCGCATGAGCAACATCAACTCTAAAACCATCTATTCCTTTTTTTAACCAAAAACTAACAATACTTTTAAAATAATCCAGAACTTCAGGATTATTATGATTAAATTTTGGCATCTTCCAACTTGAAGCAAATGCTTCATAGAAAGGTTTCTCTTTCAATAATCTATCATTTAATTTACCAGTTTGTAAAAATTCAAGGAAATTCACTAGCAAGTCATGAGTTAATTTATGTGGATCTTTCCTAAGCCTATACCAACTGCGATACTTTGAATGTTTATTTTTAATTAGGTCTAGAAACATAGGAGACTTAGGAGAACTGTGATGAATTACGAGATCTAAAATGATTTTTATTGAATAACTATGGGCATTTTTTACTAGATTCAAAAAGTCTTCTAATTCCCCTAGATAATTATCAATTTCAAAATGATCAATGACATCATATCTATGGTAAGACATTGCTTTATATATAGGCGTTAAATAAATAGCTTCTATTCCTTGCTCTTTCAAATAATTCAACCTTTTTAATATACCTTTCAAATCTCCTCCTAGATAAATATGCTTCCTAGGAATTTCTTTAGCATTAACAAAAAAATTATAAGCATAATTTACACTGTCAAAACTATCAGGGAAAATCAAATAATATATGCAACCTAACCACCATTCTTGATTTTTTAGCCCTAAAGGATTAGCAATAATGAACTTAGTATCATTTAATCCTCCTAATCCAAAATAATATCTACTGGTACCAACATTTAGCAAAAATCTATATTTTGAAATATAGCCATTTATAACAGCTTGATAATAATCCCTATAATCATCATTAAATAATTTTTGCATTTGAAATTTTTTAATATCGCCATTTTGGTCATACTCTACATAAATTTCTTTTATTTCTCCCTTTACACTAGTTAATCTTATAATTGTAGAATTAAGAAAGTAATTTATAAATGCTGGATCTCTTTCATCATGTATTATTAAATTAGGATGAAAACCTCCACCTTCATATGCATTTCTTAAGTTTTCGATACCTATTTCTGCAACAGAAAAATCAATCTCTTTTGATTCAAAAGTTAGCTTTTCTTTTATAGGATTATCCAGATCTAAATATGCTTCAAATTTATCATTATAGAAAAGATATGGATATATTCCTTCCTTTAATCGAACTATTATTTTTGCTTTATCATTATATTTTTTCATTTCCAATCTTCCAGGAAAATAAGAAGTAAAAATTGAAACTAAATATAGATGTTTTGTATTTCTAGGCCACCTTGTTTCAAACTTTACAAAATATTTACCATAACGATTTTTATTTAATTTTTCTCTTCCCAAAATTTGATACATTAAATATAAATTTAAAAACTAATGTAATAAGAGTAACATAATGAATTTTACTTATATATTCAAAAAAATATTAATAATTCATGAGCAGTAAAATTAAAGCTATATCTAAAATAACTCTTGTAGGAATAATTATTTTAATAATTATAGCAGGTCTAGCAATCTCACTCATTTTTACCGACTATTTTAAGATTTCCCAGCCATCTCCTACAACTTCACCAACTACAACTACTCCATCACCAACTCCTACATCTCCTTCTTTATATAGCATCCAGATAGGCTCAGCAACTATAAGAGTCCCTCAAGAATTCTATAATTTTATTGTACAAGTAAAAAATAATCAAATTAAGGTCTCTATTAACTTCTGGTCTTCAATGCTTCCTTTTGAGGTAGATAATGTGAAAAAAGTTGTTCAAGATTTCACAAGCGAATACCCTGGAATAACAGTTAAATATACTGGTACTGTTCAGAATATGAAAGAAGCAGTAAAAGCAGGTATAATTGCTAATGATATCGAAAATACAGCACATGTATTTACTTGGGCACATGATTGGACTGGTGAAATGGCAGATGGAGGCTATATAATTCCTATAAGCGATTATTTATCACCTGAAACTCTTTCAGACCTTCAGAATCAATATTTATCAATTGCCTACACTTCAGGAGTTTATAAATTAAAACTATATGGTTTACCATGGGCAGCAGAAGCAATTGCATTGGTGGTAAATAAAAACCTGGTTCCCACCCCACCTAAAACTTTTGATGATATGCTCAATATTATGAGACAATTTAATGATCCCTCTAGGAATAAATTTGGCTTAGCATATCAAATGGATCCTTATCACTTATATCCTTTTATAACTGCTTTTGGTGGATACTATTATAAAGAAGATGATGATAGTGTAGGCGTTAACTCAACAGGAACAGAAGAAGGAATAAAATTCTGGATCCAGAATCTTTTGCCATATATGGATACTAGAGACCTTAGTCATGAAACTCAGTTAAAAGTTTTTACCGATGGTAGAGCACCCTTCATTATTACAGGTCCTTGGAATATACCAGCAATAAAGCAAGCAGGAATTCCTATCGAAGTTGTACCAATACCTAATATAGGAGACAAAATTCCAAAACCTTTCTCAGGAATTAAATTGCTCTGGGTCACCAAATTAGTTGAAAAAGATAGGAATAGACTATATGCAGCGATATTATTCGCTTTATGGTTTAGCCTTGCTGATAATGAATTAAAAATGCTCGTTGAAAATGCAGGCTTTATTCCTGTAAAGAAAAGTGTTGTTGAATATTTGAATCAGAATATCGACAAATACCCTATAACTGTAGGTTTTGCAAATTCAGTAACAAGAAGCATACCCATGCCTAAATCTCTTAAAATGGCTATGGTATGGGGAGATGTTTCAAATGCTTTGAATGCAATATTTACTGAGTATAGTCAAAAAGGACCTGATGCTGCAATTGCTTCAATAAGAACCTATCTTAATCAAGCTCAGCAATCGATCTTGGACAAGTTTAAAAAATAATATTTTAAAAAAATATCATAATTAATGGCTAAGCAATTAATAATATATCCAAAAAAAGTAGCATTATCACTCATAATTATAAGTCTCTTTATTTATTTATTTTTCCTAATATGGCCTATTTCTTATTCGATTTTTATCGCTTTCACAAATGCAAACGCTACAAACATTGCTTCAGAGCCTAAGATTAATGAACTAAAAAACAAACTGGAAACTCTTGAAAATAACTTAAGAAATAATAAAGATTTTATTATCTCAAAAGTTAATGAAGCTGAGAATCATCTTAATTTAACTATAATTGAACTGGATCACTTAACGGCATATATAAATAATGTAACATCTAAATTATTTTCATTAAGTAAATTTGAAGAACATAAGCGAAATATTAATTCTAACATGAGTAAAGTAATAAGCATTGCTACAAGTGAAACCACAAATCTTTATTATTATACAGACCTGAGAAACAATTTAGACAAAATGTTTAGTCTAATTCAGAAAATGTGGAGCGAAATAGATAATGTAATTGGTTTAAAATTTACATACACTGATGATGATATAAACAAAGTTAAAGTTATAATTAATAATAATGTAGATATTATAAAAAACTATCATATTAAAAGCATAGAAGATCTTAGAAATATAAAAAATAACTATGATAATTTCATAAAAATCGCTACAGCAGATATATCTAATCAAATAGATAGCATTTCATTAAAATTTGTTGGAATGGATAATTTCTATACATTATTTAAAGATTCAAGATATCCTTATTCTATATTCAAAACATTACTATTTGTTTTAACAAGTGTCCCATTAAAAATATCAGCAGGAGTATTATTGGCGTTTATTTTCTCAAGCCCAGCAATATACGGAAGAAAAGTAATGCGTGCATTATTATTAATTCCTTGGGCTTTACCTGTTTTACTTTCTGTAACTACTTGGCGAATGCTTTTTGTACCAGGACAAGGACCCTATGCATATACATTTAGTATCATATTAAATTATGATTTCAACATTTACTTACATGAATGGGATGCATTTTTAGTTTATAATTTGGTAGAAATGTGGTTAGCTTATCCTTTTGTAATGACGGTTACAATGGGAGCTATTGCTAGCATACCTAAAGAATATATTGAAGCTGCTTATATAGATGGAAGTAATATTTTCACCAGATTCAGAAAAATCATGTTTCCAATTATATCTAGGCCTATTTTCTTTGCAGCAATATTAACAACAGGCGCTTCACTTCAAGCTTTCATGATACCCTTATTAATAAATAACGGAGGACCTACTGCATTTCTTAGTTTTCTAAACTTTCCTACTGCATTGGGGAATTCAAACGAAGTGATAGTATTATATGGTTATAATAGAGCTTGGTTAGACCAGCAATATGGGCTCGCTACAGCATCATTTCTAATAGCTGTACTGATTCTTCTAGTTTTTGCGATTCTTTGGTTCTATTTCATATATAAGAAAGGGTTTTCAAGATGAAAAGATTTAATTTGAGCTTTTTTATTATGAAATTCTCATTAACAATCATAGCAATATTAGCTGTGATAATTATTTTGTATCCTCTTTTGTATGTAGTATTATCGTCATTATTGGTCGGTCAAACTTTGCCTACTAGTATCGAAGATGTATCAAGGAGAGGTTTAACAATAGAACATTATCTTTTCACAATCTCAGATCCAACATTCATATCTTCAACAATTACAAGTATCATTGTTGCAATAACAAATATTATAATTTCCGTATTCGTGATCGTTCCTGCAGCTTATGCTTTTTCAAGATTTGAATTCCTTGGCAAAAATATAATGCTTATTGCTTATTTGATTTTATCACAAGTAGGAGGAGGATTTGGAATTGCTGCAGTAATAGCGTTATACATATTTTTAATCAAGCTAAATATGCTAGGTATACCAGTTATAGGAAATCCGTTAATTCTTCCGTTAATTTATACAGCTTCTGCTGTGCCTTTTCAAACATGGTTAATAAAGAATTATTTCGATGTAATGCCTAAGAGCTTAGATGAAGCTGCTTTCATTGATGGAGCTAAATGGAGACAGATCATCTTCAGAGTTATTTTACCTGCATCAAGACCAGCCATGATAATCATTGCTCTATTCGCATTTATGGGTGCATGGGGAGAATTCATAATAGCCAATTTCTTAAGAGTAGAAACTTTGGCAGCATACATATATCAAACTGCTTCGGGTCAAACAATCTATTGGGGAGACTTTGCAGCAAGAACGCTTATCTTTTCAATTCCAATAATAATAATTTATGCTGTAGCGCAGAAATATATTGGCGAAGCTTTAAGATATGGAGCAGGAAAACTTTAATTATCTTGATTATTAAATAAAAATTTTTTAATCAGTTATAGTTTAAAAGAAAACTAATACATTAATACTATTATCTTCAAGTCAAATCAATAGACATAATAGCAAAAAGTCTAAAGCGATTGTAAAATTAGCGTTAAAAATATACCAAAGTTAATCATGGTAGTAATATTTTCTTATGTTAGATTTATTTGTTTCCAAATTTGAATTTAACATGTGTATGTGTTGAACTTTGCTGAAACATGGGGAAGAGCATTATATGAATTTGCAAAAACACTAAAAGAGGAGCTAGGAGACGAGCTATTAATGATAATAGGTCTTGATGAAAATGATTTAATTTATGACAGTAATGTTTTGATCGTTGTTAAGAATAAAAATGATGAAATTATAAGAAAAATTGTAAAGATAACTTTGGAAGTTAACTCTAAGTATAACTGTTCAATAAACTTCTACGTGGTTAATGAGGATAATAAAGATATCATTGACTCTTTCCTGAATTACAACTTAAGTAAGGAGGATTGTCAGGTGTCCATAAAAGAATTTAAAGAGAAAGTAATGAAGTTGCAGGAAGTTATTGATGTCAAGGAAATAGATGGTTATGACAGCAATGTTTTAGTCATTGTTAAAAATAAGAGTGATGAGATTATAAGAAAAATTGCAAGAATTGCACTCGAGGTGAATTCAAAGTATGATTGTCCAGTAAACTTTTACATAAGTTCCGAATATGAATAAGACTGATGCTTTAATAAATGAAGCAGAAATTGATTTGAGAAATAGATGTTTTAATAAAGCAGTTTCAGCATCATATTTTGCTGTTAGAAAAGAAATTGAGCTACTAGCTACAAAGTTAAAGTCATCTATTCCTAGAAGAGATGATAAGTTAATAAACATTTTGAAATATCTGGGAAAGAGCGAACTAGCGGAAGAGGTTCTTTACCTTTATGAAAAGAGGAAGGATGCAGATTATAGCGAAACTGAAATCGATGAAGAAACAGCTTACAATTGTTTGAATATTGCAAAAAGACTGATTGGCGAAATAAGGAAACTGATTAGTTAAATATTCTAGATAATTTAAATAAAATATATGCTTACGGAACTAATTTTTATAATATTCCTCACATTAACTGTAGAGCTTATAGTTGCGTTACCTGTAGCATTAGTTATTGGCTTAGATCCTATATTTTCATTAATTTTGGTTGTAACAGTAAATATAATTCCAGCTTATCCAATTTTTAAGTTATTCGAAAATCTCTACAAAAAAGAAAATAGGATAATAATGTTCCTTTTAAAAAGAGGGGAATACTTGAGAAGAAAGGCTAAAAAAGGCTTGGATTTAGCAGTTCTTATTTTCACACCAATTGCAGGTGTTTATG
>JAVVGB010000045.1:0-8430 GCA_032249315.1 Thermoproteota archaeon | reverse complement strand
TTGTATTATTTTTATTTGTAATTATTGCTATTATTTTTTCAGCTATAAGTAGAAAAATATTGCATGTTATTCCAGCTTTCTTTGTTTCTATTATAATTTACATAATTACAACAAATGGTTTTTTAGCTGGCATTTCCTTGCTTTTAATCACATCTATATTGCAGTTGAAAATCTACTAACTTTTTTAAAAAATAAGATCCAGTTTTGCGATATTATTTAAAAATAAATTTTCCGAAACTATTTCTGTCCTATGGAAAAATTAAAATATGAATTTGAATTGCTTAGTAAATTAATAAAATTCAATACAGATGCTATTAAAAAAACTTTTTACAAAGAATGTGCTGAAGTTATAAAAGAAGAATGTGAAAAAATTGGTTTAAAAGTTAATATTTATGACGGTAAAGAAGAAGCTAAAGATAACATTCCAAGACCATCTGTCGTTGCAAAGCTAGAAAGAGGTAGCGACAAAACAGTTTTACTTCTTACACATTATGATGTTGTGCCTGCAGGGAAAGGCTGGACGAAGGATCCATTTAATTTAACAATAGAAGATAACAAAGCATATGGAAGAGGATGTGCTGATGATAAGGGTTGCATCGCTGTAGCTTTAGGAGCAATAAAAGAGGTTTTAGATAAATCTAAATACAACGTAATATTTGTTTCTGTACCCGAGGAAGAAATAGGAGGAAAGTATGGTGCTGGCTACGTTTCTAAGAAACTTAACAATATCGATGAAGTTCTTGTATTAGATGCAGGAAATGAATATATAAGCATAGGAGCAAGTGGTGTTGTTTTTGGTGAAATTAAAGTTTATGGAGATCAAGGACATGCAGGATATCCTTTTAGATATAGAAATGCAGCTCAAGATTTAATTCGATTATTATATCATTTATCAGAATTTTCTATAATAAGGGCTAGAAAGATCTCTAAATTTGATGCTCCTCCTGAATCACCTATTCCAAAAAATTTTGGTAGATTTAGCATAACTATGCTAGGAGCAGGAGAAAAAGAAAATGTTATACCAGGTTTGGCTTATGCAAGATTTGACATGAGGCTAATCCCTGAGGAAAATTATGAAGAAGCTATTAATGAATTTAAGACCTTTTTTATATCGCTTACAAATTCCTTAGGAATAAAGGCTGAAATAAGCTGGATCGAAGGAGGGGGTAATTATGTAAGTGATCCTAATAGCCCCTCGGTAATTAAATTTAAGAAAATTGCAAGCGAAGAATATAATAAGGACTTAAAAATAGTTACAGAATTTGGAGGAAATGATGGAAGATATTTTGCTAATAGAAACATTCCAATAATTTCCTTTGGTTTGGCTGCAAAGGATACAAGATTTCATGGAGCTGATGAATTTGCTTATTTAGATGATATGTTAAAATTAAAATCAATACTTATAAAATATTTAACAACATGACCTGTAAAGTTGGTGTAGTTATAGGAGAAAATTTGAAATATGGTTTTCCAGAACCACATCCTTTAAATTATAGAAGATATGAATATTTCACTAATTTACTATTTGAAAGTAATTATTATAAACAGGGTCAAATTATTAAGCTTGAGCCAAGGAGAGCTTCTGATGAAGAATTATTGCTATTTCATACAAGAGAATATTTAGAATATGTTAAAAGAGTTTCAGAAATAGGATATGGATATTTGGATTATGGTGATACTCCCGCTTTTAAAGGTGTTTACGAAGTATCTTCTTTATCTGTAGGAGCTACTTTAAGAGCACTTGAAGCTATAATTAATGGAGAAGTAGATCATGCTTTTAATCCATCAGGAGGTCTTCATCATGCTTATCGCTATAAAGCTGCGGGTTTCTGCGTGTTTAATGATCCTGCTATAGCGATAGAATATTCAAGAAAGAAATATGGTTTTAAAAAATTCTTATACGTTGATATTGATGCCCATCATGGTGATGGGGTTTACTATTCTTATGAAGATGACCCTACAGTTTATATTGTAGATATACATGAAGATGGCCGTTTCCTTTATCCTGGTACAGGCTTTGAAAATGAAAAAGGAAAAGGAGAAGCTTATGGAACAAAGATTAATATTCCTTTAAAACCCTTTTCAGATACAAATACTGTATTACAATATATACCTAAAATAAAGGAATTTATAGAAAACATAGAATTTGACCTTATAGTTTTACAATGCGGTGCTGATGGGCTGGAAGGAGATCCTTTAACTCATTTAAGATATTCACCTAAAGTACACGAAGAAATTACAAAATTATTGCATAAGTTTGCACATGAAAAATGTAAAGGAAGAATTATTGCTACAGGAGGCGGAGGATACAATTTTAATAATGTTGCTAAAGCATGGGTTACAGTTGTTGAAACATTAACAAAAGAATATTAATACCTTCTTGTTTCTAATATGCCTGCACCTATATGGACTCTATCTATATGTTTCGATAGATCTGTTTCTGTTGCAAATATTGATTCACAATATGGACATATAAAACCTTTTATCTCCTCTAGCTCAGCCTCTTTTGCCAAAGATATAATATCACCAACAACGTTTCTCAAAGTAATTATTCCTATTATATTACCGTTATCCCTTACAGGTAATCTTCTTATATTGTATTGCTTAAATTTTTCTAAAGCTTCTTTAACTGTTGCATTCTTATTTATTGTAATTAAAGGAGAAGACATTATTTCGCTGGCCTTTGTATTATTTACATCTTTCCCCTCTGCTACAACTTTATAAAGTATATCTCTCTCTGTTATTATTCCTACAATTTTCTTATCCTTTTCTATTAAAACGCTTCCTATCTGCTTTTGTCTCATAATTTCTGCAATATTTTTTATACTTTCATTATAATTTGCCACAACAATGTTTTTCCTAACGTATTTCTCAATAGGTTCATTTAGTTCCATTATTATGTAATAAAAATTTAATTTAAATAATTCTTTCTATATTTATGCTAATGAAAAACTCGCTTTTTAGGTCAGAGTACCTCACTTAATATAAAAATAGCTTAAAATTTGGTGTTGGTAAATTTGATTAAAGGTCTATATAAGATAAAGAAAATCTCAAAAATTTATAAAAAATCGTTATATTATTTTAGTAGAGGGGCCGTAGCCTAGCAAGGTAGGGCGTTGGGCTCCAGAATAAAAATATAAGAAATATAAGTTGAGCTAAATGCAATGATGAAATTCTGGAGCGGAGATACCCAAAGGTCGGGGGTTCGAGTCCCTCCGGCCCCATATTAAAAACTTAATAGGGCATTCGTGTTTCTCCATTTCTATTATAAAAAATTATAATTTTTCGAAGCTAATAATAGGCCATGAAGGCCAGCTTAGATCAAAATGACTGGGTAAAACTTTGATTCTTACTTTATCTCCTATATTAACTTTTTCATTTTCAGAATACTTTTTTCTAGCTAAAATTCTAACATCTCCTTCCAATTTTATTAAGCATACATAATATGGAACTTCTTTTTCAAACAATTTTGGTGCTACATGTATTATTGTATAGCTTTCTATAATTCCTTCATTTTTTATTCTTTCCCATGAAGTATTTACAGAACTACAATATGGGCAAATTTTTCTTGGTGGCAAGGTTAACTTTCCGCAATCATTACATTTAGAAACCCATATTTCTTCGTCATTTATTCTTCTATAAAAATCTTCTATTAATATTTCTTCACCCATATTCCCGACTTTTTAAAATATGAACAAAATGTGTTGAACCTGAACCTCCCATGTTTTGAGTTAAGCCTATTTTAGCTCCTTTGACTTGCCTAGGCCCAGCCTCACCTCTTAACTGCAAATATATCTCATATACTTGGGCTATTCCAGTTGCTCCTACAGGGTGACCTTTAGCTTTTAATCCTCCGCTTGTATTAACAGGTAACCAGCCATGTAGATTTGTAGCACCTTCTTCCAGAAGTTTTCCTCCTTTTCCTTTTTCTGCTATACCTAATTCTTCATATTCTATAATTTCAGCTATAGTAAAGCAATCATGTAGTTCTGCAACATTAACTTCTTTTATACCAATTCCAGCATAATCAAATGCTTCTTTTGCAGCGATCCTTATACCTTTGATACTTGAAATTTCTTCTCTCTCAATTATTGAAGAATGATCTGTAGAATGGCCGCTTGCTATTATATCAACAGGACTATCATTAAATTTATGAGCTATTTCAGGAGAAGTTAAAATTAAACATGCAGCACCATCCGTTATTAAAGAACAATCATATAACTTTAAAGGCCATGCTATTACTCTTGAATTTAATACTTCTTCCACTGTTATTATTTTTTGCATATGTGCCTTTGGATTATAGTAAGCATTTTTATGATTTTTAACAGCTACTAATGCCATTTGTTCTTCAGTAGTATTATATTTATGCATATGATGGGTAGCCATTAAAGCAAATATTCCAGCAAAGGTTAAACCAGACCATTGCTCGATTGCAATGTCGCTGGCCATAGCCAAAGCTTCGTTTGCTTCACTAGTAGTTCTATTATTCATTTTTTCAACTCCTGCAACTAAAACTATATCATACAATCCTGATTTTATAGCAAATAAAGCAGTTCTTAATGCAGTTGAACCTGAAGCACATGCATTCTCAGTTCTAATAACTGGTAAATTATGGAAGCCAAGCCAATCTGCTAAAATTGGTGCTAAATGAGATTGATGTTCAAAATATTCTGAATAACATCCAAAAACTCCTAATTTGATTTTACCTTTAATATCAGGATCTTTACAATATGATATAGCTTCTAAAAAAGCTTCAACTAATAGTTCCCTTGCCATTACATTTTTCCTTTTACCAAATTTGCTACAACCAGCACCTACAATAGTTGCTAAAGGTTTCTTCACGATAAAGAACTAATAAAACTAATAAAAAAATTTAACTTTTAGAATTTTAATTTTAAAGCTTGAATTCCAGGCAGCTCTTTTTCCATAAGCATTTCTATTAATGCACCTCCGCCTGTGCTTATATGACTTATATATTCTGCAAATCCAAATTTGTTTATTGCAGCTACAGTATGTCCTCCTCCTGCTACGGTAAAAGCTTTTGAGTAAGCAATAGCCTTTAATAATCTTTTTGTTCCGTATTCAAATTCTTTCTCTTCATAAACACCAGGAGGACCGCTTATAACTATCGTTTTTGATTCTCTTATATAATTTTCTATTAATTCACAAGTTTTCTCTCCAATATCTTTTATTGACATTTCTAAAGGTAAACCACTTAAAGGTATCTCAGCTCTTTCACCTTTTGCAGTTTCTACTGCTACATCAACTGGTAATATTATTTTATCTTTAATTTCTTCAAAAACTTTTTTAGCATTTTCGTATAAAAATATTCCTCCTTTTCTATCTAAGAACTTTTCGTTAATTTCTCCTAATTTATATCCTGCAACCTTTAAATATAAATTTCCTATAAGTCCTGTAGCTACAATCCAATCAGCTTTATTTGTTTTTCCTAGATGCTCACAAATAGCTACAGCATCATCTAATTTTGCACCTCCTAAAATATATAATCTTGGTCTTTCGCTATGCTGAAGTAGCCAAGTTAGTGCTCTTACTTCCCATTCCATAACTCTTCCTGCACATGAAGGCATTACTACAGGATAGCCTGTAAGTGAAGCATGAGCTCTATGGGCTGCTGCAAAGGCATCATTTACGTAAATATCAGTTAATGTGGATAAAACTTGAATTTGTTTGCTTTTTGCATGTTCTTCAGGAGATTTCTTCAGCATTTCTTCAGGATCCGTTCTTACATTTTCAAGCATTACTATTCTATAAGCTCCTTCTCTCAATTTCTTTAAAGCCTCTATAGCCTTTGGTCCATAAACATCTGGAACATAAACAATTTTTGTTTTCAACATTTTAGATAAAATTTTTGCATGAAGATCCGTGGTTGTAAAATCAGCATCTCCAGGTCTTCCTTGATGAGTTAATATTGCTACTCTTGCTCCTCTTACTAATAATTCTGTTAAAGTTGTTTGGGCTAAAACCTTCATTCTTGTTAGATCAGTTGGCATATTAGTTTTTGGATCTAGAGGTAAATTCATATCTGTTCTAAGCAAAACTACTTTTCCTTCAAAATCAAAATCATCCATTGTTTTGAATCCTAAGTCAATTTTTAACATTTGCTCAAGTATTTCAGGAGATACCTTACCTCCTAATGCTCCTACCATTTTTAGTAAAATCTTTTTAAAACTCCTAAACTCCTATCTGTTTTATCTATAGAATTTTTAGGATTTTTTTCAATTCCAGTTAAAGCTCTAATTGCATCTATATTTTCAGGTATAACGTTGCTTTCTTCTGGAGTAGCCCAAATTAAAGTTAGATCGTTATGTATAATAGAAATGCTTTCTAGCCAAACAGGTATTTCATAAATATCTCCTCTAGGTCTCCCCAATTCCCTTCCTATTTCGAATATTGTATTTAAAGCTTCCACTTTATCTTTTCCGCTTACTAAAACTACTCTAGGTTCTTCTTCTAAAGCATTAATTACATTTTCTTTTGAAACTTTTTCTTTTAATTCCAAAAATCCCATATGTAAATGGTACAAATTATGACTTCCCTTTGCTGCTAATGTTATTATATCTAAATCTTTAATTACTGTTTGAGCATCAGGTCCATGATGAGAAGGTATTTCTAAATCTGGAACCACAGTATTTATTATTCCTTTTTTGTGACTTTCCCATGGATCTGCAGCCCTTCTAAATATTGTAATTCGTGCTTTTTTTACACCAATTCTTTCATGAATTGCACCAACAACTCTGCATATAGCAGTAGTATTGCAACTAACAACTCTTGTGAATTGCCTATTTAAGTTTTCTAAATAATTTCTGGCAGCTACAAAACTTGCATTTGTTAATGAATGTTTTTCTCCTCCTTCAAATATTGCTTTTACACCAAATTTTTCATAAAGTGGTTTATTTTTTGCACCTGTTCCTTCAGGAGTAGCATCAACAATCACATCAACTTTGCTTAATAGATCTTCTATTGTTCCCGCTGGTTCATAATTATGTCTTTTAAATTCTTCAATTCTTGCATTTGTAGACAAATAAATAGGAATATTTCTTTTAGCCATAAGAGCCGTTCTCCAATCAAAACCTGGACCAGCAATACCAACCAATTCCATATCATCTTGCATCATAACAGCAGTAGCAACCCTTTTACCTATGGTTCCGTATCCTCCTACAACACCTACTCTTATTTTACTCATATTTAATTATAGTTTTAAGTAATTATATTTTTTCAATATGAGAAATTACTAGTTACTAGCTAACTCTTTTTGTTTTAAAAATAGCTCAACTATCTTTTTAGCAGCTATTTCAGCATGTTCAAAATCCCTAGACTGTTTAAATCTTAAATTTATAATTACCAATAAACATTGTACAGAAAAAGAAACTGCAGTAGCAAAAGCTCTATTTATCTCTTGATGAAGTTCAATTTCTTCATAGCTTTCAATTTCTCTCCCTGCTCTAGGTATGCTTATAATTCCTTCTTTATATTCGACTTTTTCCTTTAACATCATATCCTTTTTTCTTCTTTCTATAATGTCTTCTGGGTTATATTCTGCTAAAACTATAGCATCAGGCTTAATTTTTTTAATTGCTTCTTCAGGCAATCCTGGGTAATAGCCTCCTTGCATTTTAATACTTACATGTGTATCTATAATGACATCTTCTTCAATTTTTGAAATATTTTCTGCTGCTTCTATTTGTAATTTTCTATATTCATTTAAAGGTATTTTTTTCCTCATTTCGTCTCTGTCTTTTATTCCATATCTTTGAAAAGCAATTTTTAACATTTCATCTCCATAATTTACAATTTTAATGCTTGGCATCTGTTTTTTTATAAGTTGCATAATAGTAGTTTTGCCACTACCTGGTACTGCTACAAAAATAATTTTCATAATTAACCTTCTTTATTTTTTTATTTATTTTTAAAATGGTGAAATTAAAAGTCTTTGCGATCCTGAAACAGGAATATGTGATAGAAGTGGAATTGAAACATTCAAGATAGGTCATTCAAGCAGATAAAGGAGAATCTTAATTGCTTTCGTTAAAATTTAATATCAATCTTAGCTATTTGATAATAACTTAAATTATCTTATATCCTTCAGGAAAGGATAATACATCATAATACGTTTTAAGATTATTCTTATGCTTATGCCTTATTTTTCTCACACTTTCTTCTATAGTGTACGTATTCTCTCATTATTTCGAAACCTAAAAATTTGTTCACAGCTAGAATAGGCTTATTTTCAAAGGAATTATTTGTTGAAATCTTTAAGTAATTAAGTTCTTTAAGCTTGTTTAAAGCTAACGCTTTAATAGCTTTAGCCAATCCAAGACCTCTATAGGATCTGAGGACCCCTGTAAACATTGAGTAAGCCTCTTTTTCAGTGATTTTGACAACAAGAGTTACAGCAATCATTTTCTCATC
>JAVVGB010000044.1:0-8460 GCA_032249315.1 Thermoproteota archaeon | reverse complement strand
TTACGTTAAATTCTTTACAAACACATTTTGTTCTTACATATGCTATTCCTTTATTAGGTTCAATTGTAGTAAAAGGATAGGGAGCTATTTTAACATTGATTTTAGTTAATGCACTAAAAAAAGTACTTTTACCTGCATTCGGTTTACCAATAATACCAATTAATGGCAATTTATAATATGAATTTTTTATTACTAAAAATATATAAATAAATTTTGAGTAATTAAGTTAATTACGATGAAGGAAGTAGTAAAATTAGAAAATGTAGAAAAAATATATAAATTAGGTGAGGTTGAAGTTCAAGCATTGAATAAAGTAAATCTTTTAGTTAAGGAAGGTGAATTTGTTTCAATATTAGGTCCTTCAGGTTCAGGTAAAACTACGATGCTTAATTTAATAGGAGCTTTGGATAAGCCAACAAGAGGAGAAGTTTATATAAACGGAGTAAGTTTAAAAAATTTAAATGATAAGCAGTTAGCTGACCTTAGACTTAGAACTATAGGTTTTATTTTTCAAGCTTTCTATTTGGTTCCTTGGCTTAACGCTTTACAAAATGTAATGATCCCAATGATGCTTCTTGGAAAGCCTGCATCTTATAGAAAACAAAGAGCTATGGAATTATTGAAATTAGTAGGATTGGAGAGAAGAGCTTATCATAAGCCCAATGAGCTTAGTGGAGGAGAGCAACAAAGGGTAGCTATAGCTAGAGCTTTAGCTAATGAACCTGCTTTAGTTCTTGCAGATGAACCTACTGGAAATTTAGATAGTAAAACTGGAACGATGATAGTTGATTTACTTGAAAAAATAAATAAGGAAAAAAATGTTACAATGATAATAGTAACTCATAATCTTGAAGTAGCTGAAAGAACCAGAAGAATTATAAGGTTAAGAGATGGTAAAGTAATTTCTGATGAAACAAAGGTGGGATAAATGAAAATAGCAGATTATTTCGGTTATGCATTTACTCATATAAGAAATAAAAAAGGAAGGGTTTTTCTAACAGTTTTAGGTGTTGCTTTAAGCGTAATGGCTATGGTAAGCATAATTTCTATAACTGAAGGATTTGGTGAAGCAATACAAATAGCATTAAATGCCCAATTTAGTACCGATACATTAGTAGTTGTTGATCCTTTAGGACAAACTGTACTTACCTTAAAAGATGTTGACTTGTTAAAATCTAGATTGCCTTCTGCAAATTACAAAAGAATTACACCTGCAATAATTTTTTCCGCGGAAGTATCATTACAAGGTAAAGCTGAAAGTGTTATAACCTTAGTAGCTGGAGCTAGCACAAATGAGATCCGCTATATTTGGCCTATACTATATGCTGCAGAAGAAGGTGTTTTACCTCAAGGAGATTTAAATCCTGACGAAGTTATTCTAGGTCATAGTTTAGCTAGAAAATTAAATGCTCATGCTGGAGATATTATCACCGTACGTTCAGAAGTTAAGGATCTTCAAGGAAGAGTAATAACTGTCGTAACAAGGGATTTCAAAGTTCTAGGAGTATTAAAGTTAAGCGGTATGAATCTTGTTGGGGTAGATGTTGATAGCAGTATTATTATGAATTTTGAAACAGCAAGATCAATGGTTAATCCTCCAGAATTAAGAGATAAAATTTCATTGATATTAATACAATTTAATTCACCTAGATTTGCTTTGGAATTACAAAGTGAAATACAAGACAGTATATATGGAGGAAAAGTAAGGGCTGTAGCCTTTGCAGCATATGCAAGAGCTGTAGAAAATGTAGTGATGCTTTTCAATTCTTTACTTCTTTCTTTAATAATTATTTCAGTAGCTATTGCAGGTGTAGGGGTTATGAATACAATGTTTACTTCTGTTAGGGAGAGAATAAAAGAAATTGGAACAAATAGAGCTTTAGGTGCTAAGGCTGGTGAAATTTTGAATTTATTCTTAATAGAAGCATTTATAATAGCTATATTTGGAATGATCTTAGGTACCATATTAGGTTACATTGCTGTTTTTGCAATAGATAGATCTAACTTATTACAATCAGCTATAAATTTAGGAGGTGTAATTTTGATTAAAGCTTCGCCAAAAATAGTACCACAAAATATTATAATTTGGAATTTAATAGTTTTATTTGCTACTTTAGCTTTCAGTTATTTACCATCCAGAAGAGCTTCAAAAGTTGAACCTATAATTGCATTAAGATATGAATAAAAAAATTGTTTTAATTTTATTGCTTTTTAGCTTATTTTTTCTTAATTTAAAAGGTCTATTTTCCTTTGATATCTATGATCTTCCTTTAGGCTTAGGTCCTTATGAAGGTGAAACAAGCATATTTGCTTCTTATGGATTAGGAGTGGATATTGCTAGATTTGCTGATAATGAAATAATTATAACTAGAGGACCTCAATATTTAAGCTTTAGTGGAAGCAGAATAGATATAAATTTACCTTCTTTTACTTTATTACCTTCAAATCCTTTTATAGAATTTTTTGTTAATTTTCAATCTAAGGTTCCAAGACCTGAAATAAGGTTTGCTTCTGTAAATATTACATATGAGATAAAGACAAGTATTCCAATTGGATATATAGAGGTATCTTTTATAAAAGATAACTATATTGAAAGACATGAAGGAACAATACCTACCTATATAAAAATTAGTAAAAATGTTACTGATTATACAGGAGAATATCAATTAAGAATTAGAGTTTTTGTTACAAGTCTAGGAGGACCTGCAAGTATAAGTTTTAATTATATTAAACAATTTGCAATTACAAATTTTGTAAAAGCAAATAAGCATGAAATGTATCTTACAAAAGATTTCAAAAATGTTACTCATAAAGTTGAATTACCTATAAGATATGATTCAAGTAAATGGGATGAATTTCAATTGGTACTAGTTTATCCAAAATATTATGAATTAATTAGTGGAAAGTTTAGAGGAAGTACTATTTCGTTTAAAGGTTGGTCTAGTTATGAAAAAGGTGATGCTAAATATTTATATGCATTAACACCTTTCGGTAGCTCTACTGATGGAATATTAGAACTAGATTTTGAATCGAAACAAAGTGTATATTCAGTTTTAACTCAATCAGCTTCAATCTTAAAAGCTGGTGCTGAAGGACAGGAAATTAAGTTTACTCCTTTGACGAGGGAGCAGAAAGTTTTTGCTGAAGGTGATTTATTATCGTTAGTTTCAGCAAATATAGATTTTAAAATTATAGAACAGCCCACATCTTTTATTTATACGATCAAAGATCCTGAAGGAAACAGAATAATTACTTCTTACTTTTCAAAAGTAACTTTGAATAAAACTAGGGATATTGCTACTTTATTAAATAGAACTATTGTTTCACCTTTAGATAATGTTGTTTTAGGTACTTCTAATATAAAATTAGATTTTATAAATGGAAAATTGGGAGAATGGAAAATAGTTGTAGTAAGCGTTTCTAGATATAATATAGGAATAAATGAAACTAGTTTTATTGTATATAACTTTAAATTTGATTCTGGATTTGTTGAATTTTCAAGTAATTTTGGTTTTAAAGGTAATTTTTCCTTTTCTTCTAATTTTCAAGCACAAGAACCATTATGGAAAGGTTCCTATTTAATACTTATTGATCCAAGTACAGTAGAGGAAATTTCGACAAGATATTTTAAAGTAATAAATACCGTAGGAGTTTCTTCAATTGCAATATTTAGAAGTTTAATAAATCTTACAGAACCAGGTCCAAGAGTTAAAGATTTAACAACATATGGTTTAGTAACTATAAATTTTGTAATACTGAATAATTCATCTAGTACTGCTTTTATAAGCAGATTTGATCTAGAACTTGTAATATTTGACGTTCCTTCAAGAGTTTCCGTTGATTTTGTAAATTTAGGAGAACTTAATTTATTTAATCCTTACGAAAGCAGATTTTATTTATTATATTTGGTTTTTGGAATTTCTAAAGGTGATCAAATTGGTTATTTAGCTTCTCCATTAGCTTTTCTTAGAAGTACAGTTTCCAATAAAAATGTTACGATCGTTTTTCCAGAAAATGAAGCTTTGTATACTCCTTTAAAATATAAAGTATTATTTCTTAAAGTAAAAGTAGGCGATCATGAGGCATCAAGTAATTATGTATTATTATATCCTAAAGATGCTAAAATAAGCTCAGGAAAAGTTTTTGGAATATTTGAAACTAAAATAAATCCTGAAGGAAGATCTTATTTTGAATTAGATGAAAATATCGCTTCAAAAATTTCTGATTTAAGAAAAATAGAAGCCTATGCATTAGCTTATACTAGATATTACGGAGCTTTGCTAGAAAAAATATTTGAAGATGATATAGAAGTAAAAGGTTATCTTGAATTAAATACTTCAAAAATTGTTAAAGAAGAAGGAGAAGAAATATTACTAAATCTCGTTTTCAAATCTAATTCCAAACATACTGTAATTAAGTTTGATCTAAAAGTATACATAGGTTCTGAGCTAATAAACGATACTCCTTACACTATATCTCCTTCAGAATCATTAAATATTCAATTGAAAGTT
This sequence comes from Thermoproteota archaeon, assembly GCA_032249315.1. Lineage (GTDB taxonomy): Archaea > Thermoproteota > Thermoprotei > Gearchaeales > Gearchaeaceae > SCGC-AAA471-B05. The sequence goes on along the minus strand of JAVVGB010000044.1, from coordinate 3,949 downwards.
AAAATGCCAAAAACTTCAGGAGAAATTTTAAAAATTAAATCCAATACTTTAAAATCTATATTCGGTTTAATTGAACTCGAAAATCCAACTGATATAAACAAACAAATTCTTGAAGCAATTCCTCCTGAACCAAGAAATATTATAACGAGCTATGTACCAAGAGAATATGTAATTTACTTTATTATAGCTGGAATAATATTGCTAATAGCTTTAATATTGCTTGTTAAAAAAGCTATTTCTTATTTAAGAAAAGAATAAAAATATTTGGTAATTACGATTTGATTTTTATACGTTATTTTATATTTTAGGCATAGAATGGCAGAATACGTAGAAGCACAGAGAATTTCAAAAGATTTTCTTTCATTGTTAGAAGAACATAGAAAAATAATATTAAAAAATGTACTTGAACATATAGGTTATAAAGATAATAAATTATATGAAGCTGCAACTCATTTAATAAAAGCTGGAGGTAAAATGATAAGACCAGCTTTAGTTGTTTTAGCTTGCAAAGCAGTTGGAGGAAATGAGGATCTTGCATTATTTGCTTGTGTGGGAGCTGAAACGGGACATGTTGCAAGTTTGATCCATGATGATATTATAGATGAAGATATTATTAGAAGAAACGTTTTAACAACACATGTAAAATATGGAATTCCAATAGCTATTTTAGCAGGAGATCTGTTAATAATAAAAAGTTTTCAAATGATAGAAAGACTTGTAAATGAGAAAAATTTCCCGCCAGAATTAGCTATTAAACTTTTAAAAATAACATGTGAAGGAACTTTGGATATTACAGAAGGTGAATATTTGGATATTGAATTTTTAAATAATGATGATGTTAAATTGGATGAATATCTTAGAATGATCGAACTTAAAACAGCTCGTGCTTTTGAAATAGCAATGAAAGGAGGAGCAATTTTAGGATTTGCAAAAGATGAAGAGATAGAAATGCTAGGAAATTATGGTAAATATCTTGGAATTGCATTTCAAATTGAAGATGATCTAATAAGTAGCTTGGGAGAAGAAAAAGTTACTGGCAAATCTGTAAGCGATATTCTTAAAAAAAGAAAAACATTTATGGTTTGTTATGTTAACACATTCGGTAAACCCGAATATAAGGAAAGATTGAAGGAGATATTGAACAAAAAAGAAATTGATGATAAAGATATTTTAGAAATTAAAAAAATATTTAAAGAAACTGGAGCAATTGAAGCATCTAAGAAATTTATTAATTATTATACAAATAAAGCTGTAGAATCTATTAAAAATCTTAAGGATAGTAATGTTAAAACCTTTTTAATTGAATTAGCTTACTATTTAGCTAATAGAAATAAATAAGAATTTTAATATTCATTGGTTATGAAAAATGAGGAATTAAAAGAAGTAGCTGAAGTTTTTCATGCAGTCTCTTCAGAAAATAGACTAAAAATTATTAAAGAACTTAGTAGCGGTCCTAAAACATGGAGCGAACTTATGTTCGCTTTAAAAATGAATCCTAAAATTTTAGATGAATCTTTAAAAAAATTGATTATAGCAGGAGTGGTTGTAAAGGAAGGTAATAAATATAGATTAACTGGTATAGGAGATTATATATTGCAAATAATTGAACCTTTGGCTCAAACAGTAGTTGATGTTATTGAATCTTTGTTTAAGGGATATTATTCAAAAAAGAGAAAGTAGATTATTCTTTAGTATTTTTATTCCAATTCTCACATAAAAACGAGCTTTTCTATCTTGTAAATTTGTAATTATTCCATTTCAATTAAAACCGAAAAATTGTTTTTCTTTAATATTTAAAAACCTAGACGTGTTAATAAAATCAACAAACATGGGTAAATTGAATAAGAAATTGTTGGTAAGTCTAGTAGTAATAGCAATAATAGCAGTTCTAGTATTTCAAGTAATATCTCCAGCAATAGCTTATGAAACACCAGCAAGAGAAAAACAAGCCAAACCTTGGCCATATGCAATGCCAAGCGATATTAAATTACCTTATCTTTCATCTTTACCAAAGGATAAAAAAGTAGATCCAAGAATTATAGAAAAAATAAAATCTGGAGCTAGCGAAGTTGAAGTAATTATATATTATAATTGGAATTATCAATATAACTTATTAGTTAATTTACCTCCAGGTTCAAAATTACTGCCTTTCGCTACAGAAGTAATTAAATACTTGCCTTTCTTAGGTGTAAAATTACCTGCTGATATCAATGCTATAGAAAAATTAGGAAAGTTACCTTATGTAAACTGGATAGCCTATAATGAAGAGCTTGATCCTGAAAAAATGTTAAATTATATAAAGCCTGAAGAAGAAGCAAAATTATTAAAATTAGAACAAGGACCTTATGGTAATCCAAGTTTTGCTACTTTAATGGATGTAGCAATTGAAACTAAAGTAACAGAATTATGGAAATTAGGAATTACTGGAAAGGGAGTTATTATTGGAATAATGGATACAGGAATCAATCCAAGACATCCTGATTTCTTCTTCCCAGATGGTAGAAGCAAAATAATATTTAGTTTCAGTCCCTTCTCAGGTGAAGATGCTTGGCAAACAAGACCTACAATAAATGCTGGTCACGGAACACATGTAGCTTCAATAGCTGCAGCCTCAGGTATAGGTGAAGGTCTAGGATGGTATTTAGAGAGAGATCCTGCTAGTCCATATTTCTTCTATTATAGAAAAGCCTATATTCCAAAAGGATTTTCAACAGGAATGGCTCCTGATGCTTACTTAGCTATTTTCAAAATTTTCCCTGATGGTGCAACAACTACTGAACCAGCTACAATTTATCATATAGTAATAAGCATAGTACAGGCTGTAAAAGTAGGAGTTGACGTAATGAATGCAAGCTGGGGCTTTATTGGTTTTGATGCATTTACACAAGGTTTATTATATTTAGCAGTTTCATGGGCTATACAAAATGGACTAATATGGGTAAATTCTGCAGGAAACTATGGTCCTCAATTAGTTTCTTCAGGTTGGCCTGCTCAACATGAAAGTGTTATTACCGTTGGTGCAACTTATCCTGAGAACTTTATAACAGCAGGTTACGGTCAAAAAGTAGTTTTTTGGTCTAGCAGAGGTCCAACTTATCCAGCTAATTCATTCTTCCAACATGGTGCTGACATTGTTCCTACAAAGGGACCATTAAGTGCAGGTAGAGTTAAGCCTGATGTTTTAGCTCCAGGCTTTGGAATAATGGCAGCAAATGCAGGTTTTGAATATCCTTCAATATATGAGCAATGGGATGCCCTTAATCCACCACCAGGAGCAACCATTAACGTAGGAGCAATGTATAAAACTTTATCAGGTACTTCAATGTCTGCACCAGTTGTAACAGGTATAGTTGCTTTATTATTACAAGCCTTTCCAGCATCAACTCCTGCTGCAATAAAGGCTGCTTTAATTAAAGGAGCAACTAAAACAACTACTTTAAACGGCCAAGATGATCCTAATATTGTAGGAGCAGGATTAGTTAATGCTTTAGAAGCTTATAATATATTAAAAAATGCTCCTAAGAAAGAAGGCTTTAAGATACCTTATCCATATTGGCAAACTGAAGATGTTGCAGCTAATAATTCATATAAGCAAATATTCAAAGGATATAAAATATTAGTAGATGATTTAGTTTCATTATCAAATATTACTCCTAAATCTGGAAGATATGCTGTTCCTACTTTAACTACATTCGATTATACTAACTTTATTAGCGATCTTAAGAGAAGAGGTGCTAACGTAAGCTATATGAGCGATTGGTTCCCAGGACAGCTAGTTTATGTTAGGCAAGATGTTGTAATTGAATCAGAGCATCCATACCCAGCTTTAACAGATAGATTCTGGCATATTTATCATCCTGGAGCAAGAGGAATTACTGTTCACTTTGAGCATATAGGTTTAGGAGCAAGTCCTAATAATCCGCCTCTTAGTCCTCCAACAAATGCAATA
>JAVVGB010000043.1:0-8897 GCA_032249315.1 Thermoproteota archaeon | reverse complement strand
ATATTTATTTAATACTTGAAAAATATGGAATAAAAGATATTAAAATAATTTCTCCAAAAACTATTTTTAATAATAATAAAATTATAGTAGAATTTCCTGAGGTTGATAGGAAATATAAAAATTTTAAAGAAGAAATCGTAGACAAACATTCAAATTATTATACAATTTTTATAGGTGATGGTTATAGTGATCTATGGCCAGCTTTAAAATCAAGGAAAATTCTTGCGATTAAGAACTCATTGTTGGATAAGGTTCTAAAAGAATTGAAAATAGAAGCTTTTGCAATAGAGGACTTTTTTGATGTTATTAAAATTTTAAGTTTTTCGCTATAATTATGTTTTAATTCATTGTAGTTATTGATTTCTTTAACTTTTTAATAAAATGCTGCCGAGATTTTATGATTTCCATCTCTATCATAATAAGAGACTTTTCAATTTAGTATTATATTTATATACTTATTTAGCTCATATATTTTTTAGTAATGCAAGGAAGTAAGCTTAAAGAAGAGATACTTATGCTATTAAAAGAGGATGAAATGTTCAGGTATGCTGTTTTAGGCTTGTTGGGCTATGATGTAATATTAAAAAGATTAGAGGAACATGATAAGAAATTTATCGAGATTCTTCATAGATTAGAGGAACATGATAAAAACTTTGCTAAGATCTTTGAAAGATTAGAAGAGCACGACAAAAAGTTTATTGAGATATTAAAAAGGTTAGAGGAACATGACAAAAAGTTTATCGAAATTCTTCAAAGATTGGATGAGCACGACAAAAACTTTGTCAAGATTTTTGAAAGACTTGAAGAACATGATAAAAATTTTGCCAAAATTTTTGAAAGGTTAGGTGAGCATGATAAGAAATTCGTTGAAATATTAAAAAGGTTAGAGGAGCATGATAAGAATTTTGCTAAAGTCTTTGAGAGGTTAGAAGAACATGATAAAAAATTTATCGAAGTCGTTGAAATATTAAAAGATCACGATAAGAAATTTATCGAAATTTTCAATAGACTTGAAGAGCATGACAAAAAATTTATCGAAGTCATTCGAAGATTAAATGAACACGATAAAAACTTTGCTAAGATCTTTGAAAGATTAGAAGAGCACGACAAAAAGTTTATTGAGATATTAAAAAGGTTAGATAGGCATGATGAAAACTTTGTTAAAATCTTTGAAAGATTAGAAGAACATGATAAAAAGTTTGATGCAATGTTAGAAGAAATAAAAAGAATCTGGATAGGAATTACAAGGTTAAGAGAGGAGGTTGGAAGATTATCAAGGAAATATGGTTTTGTTTTGGAGGATATAGCAGTAACAAAGCTTCCTATACTCTTAGCAAGGGAAGGAATAATTATAGATAGGGCAGATATAAAGGCTAGATATCCAATAATAGTTGATAAAGAGGAGGTAGAGGTGGATATATATGTTGAAGGAAAAGTTAATGGTAAGACTGTTAAAATAATTGGTGAGGTTAAAGGAAGAATTGATCAAAATGATGTTATTAGGTTTTATAATAAGTTTAAGAATTATGATGCGGTAAAGTTCATATTTGGTCATACTATAAGGCCAAGCGCTGAAATTAAGGCAAGAGAATTAGGGATAAAGTTATATGCTACGTACAGTTAGTTCCTAAACTTTTAAAAAGTTTAACTAAAATAATTTAAACTTATTGTTAATCTACTTTTTCGTTTTGAGGACGAGATTTTCATTTTTGTAATAAGCTTATCAATCATGAAACTTTTCTTAGAAAATACAATATAGAATCTTAATCAATCTATATAGACTATATACTTCAAAAATAAAAGTATTTATAAACATTATGAGCATATGAAAAGAAAAGGTATAAGTCGTATTGTATTGGTAAGCATAATAGTAGCAGTAATAATAGCAGCAGGTGTTGCTTACATGTTTGTCGCATCAAACCAAAACCAAGGTACAAACCAAGGTACAACACCAACTCAAAAAATTAGGATTTCAGGTGCAGGATCAACATTTGTTGCCTATTTTATGCAAACTGCAGCATATCATTATGCTCAAAAATATCCTGTAGAAGTTGATTATGCTTCAATAGGTAGCGGAGGAGGAATTAAGCAGTTCATGGAGAAAACGGTTGATTTTGGTGCCTCTGATGCTCCTTTACCTCGTAGTCAATGGGAAAAAGCAGAAGATGCTCTGCATATACCAGTTGTTATAGGTGCAGTTGTTGTTGTTTACAATATTCCTGAGATACCTTCTAATATCCGTTTGAAATTTACAGGACAAATAGTAGCAGACATGTATTTAGGAAAGATAACTAAGTGGAATGATCCTGCCCTTGTTTCTTTAAATCCACAACTGGCAAACATCGATAAACCTATTACAGTAGTTCACAGATCTGACGGAAGCGGAACGACATACGTTTTTACACAATATTTATCTGTAGTTTCAAAAGAATGGGCTGAGAAAGTAGGATACGATACATCCGTAAACTGGCCTGCACCTAATAAAATAGGTGGTAAGGGAAATGAAGGAGTAGCAGGAGTTGTTCAAAAAACTCCTTATACGATCGGTTATGTCGAATATACTTATGCAGTTAAAAATAATATACCTTACGGTATGCTAGATAATCCTTCTACTGGAGAATTTGTTGAGCCAACAATACAAACAATAGCTAAAACTGTGGATTACATTGCATTAACTTTACCAAGAGGAGACGAAGATTGGTCAAAAGTATCTATAATTGTTTCCTTCTTTGAATTAGCTAAAACGAATAAGAATTTATCAGGAGCATATCCTGTTGTAAGTTTTGTATATGTTTTTATATATAAAGAACTTTCAAAAGTCCCAGGAATGACAAAGGAAAAAGCTAAAGCTCTCGTTGAATTCTTAAGATGGCTTGTTAAAGATGGTCAGCAATATGCAGAACCATTATATTATATTCCTTTACCTCAATCAGTCACAAATCTTGCTTTGGAAACATTATCGATGGCTAAGTTTCAAGGAAGCAGCCTATAACAAACTTTAAAATATGAAAGGAGATAAAGTTTTTTTATATATTTTAATTTTTGTTTCTTTATTTTTCATCTTAACCGTTTTTTTATTAGGCCTTGAATTATATCGAGGTTCTGAAAATGTATTCAGAATTTTTGGAATCAATTTTGTTTTAACTACTGGATGGGATCCTGTAAAAGGTATATTTGGTATTGCTCCTTTAATTCTTGGCTCATTTATAACATGTTTAATAGCATTAATTATTGCAGTTCCATTATCTTTGTTTATTGCATATTTTTTAAATGAGCTAACACCTTATCAATTAAAACTCTACTTTTCTTCATTAATTGAACTTTTAGCTGCTATTCCAAGTGTTGTTTATGGTTTATGGGCTCTCTTAGTTTTGGCACCTTTCTTAAGAGATAACGTATATTTACCTCTTCAAAGAGCACTTAGTTTTATTCCTTTCTTTCAAGGAGCTGTAACAGGCTACGGAATACTTACTGCAGGAATAGTTTTATCTATAATGATACTTCCTACAATTACTTCCATTACAAGGGAAGCGTTAGGATTAGTACCTTCACCTATTAAAGAAGCAGCAATTTCTTTGGGAGCAATGCAATACCAAGTAGCTCTTTTGCTATTTAAATACATAAAATTAGCTATAATTGGAGCTATAATATTAGGTTTTGCAAGAGCTTTTGGCGAAGCTATGGCTGTAGCAATGATAATAGGAGGAAAGCATGATTTTCCATTACATATTTTTGACACAGGTTATACTTTACCATCTATAATTGTTAATGAATTTACTGAAGCTGTAAATCCCCTTCATTATGACTCTTTGATAGCTGTAGGTTTTGTATTATTCCTTATTGCTTTAGCTAATATCGTTGTAGCACGTTTGATAATATACAGAACTACTCGTTATATAAAGGGTGTTGTAGTATGAAAATGTTCTCTTTAAAAAAGTTTTATAATTTAGCTTTTATTTCTATATGCGTTATAGCGTTTATACTAGCTATGATACCTTTAGCATGGATCTTAATCGAGGTAATAATTAGAGGAATATCTGCATTATCAATAGAACTTTTAATAAACAAGGCTAATCCGCCAGGAATTCCTGGTGGAGGAATTGCAAACTACATTCAAGGAACAATAATACTAGTTGGTCTTGCATCTTTGATCGGATTTCCTGTTGGTCTTTTATTAGGTATTTTTCTGTCTGAATATAAAGAGCATAAACTAGCTCCTTATGTTAGATTTTTTGTAGAAGTATTTGCTGAATTTCCAGCAATTGTAATAGGCATATTCATTTATGTTATTTTAGTAAGAGGTGATATATTTAAGCTGTTTGGATTAGAAAAAGTTTGTATCGGAGGATTTTGTATAGGTGCAACAGGCTTCGCTGCTATAGCAGGTGCAATTTCATTAGCTTTATTAATGATACCTATCGTGGCAAAATCAGTTGAAGAATCCCTTAATCTCGTACCAATTAGTATAAAGGAAGCTGCCTTATCTTTAGGAATAAGCAGGTGGAAAAGTGTTTTTATTATATCAATAAGCTATGCAAGGTCTGGAATCCTATTAGCATATATTTTAGCTCTTTCTAGGATAGCAGGTGAAGCTGCTCCGTTGTTATTAACAGTATTAGGTAGCTTTTATTGGTTCACAGGTCTTTTTGATAGAATAGGTGCTTTACCATTAGCTATATTTACATATGGAATTTCTCCTTTTGAAGATCTAAAGGCTCAAGCATGGGCAGCTTCGCTATTATTAATTCTTGCGATATTATTTTTAAATATCGGCTTAAAGATTATAATAAAAAGGAAATTCGCTTGGTAAAATGGACATAATATTAAGCGTGAGAAACTTAAATGCCTGGTATGGAGAAAAGCAAGTACTTTTTGATGTGAGCATAGATATTCCTAGGTATCATATAACTGCTATAATAGGACCTTCAGGATGCGGTAAAACTACTTTATTAAGATGTCTTAATCGTTTACATGAACTGGGACAAGGAAATAAAGTTAAAGGAGAGGTTTACTTCTATGGTAGAAATTTCAAAGGAAACATTTATGATCCCAATGTTGATCCTACTGAAATAAGAAAACATATGGGCATGGTTTTCCAAAAACCCAATCCTTTCCCTATGCTTTCAGTTTATGATAATGTAGCAATTGGTTTAAAAATAAATGGAATAAAGGATAAAAAGAAAATTAATGAGATTGTAATAAATGCTCTAAAAAAAGCTTACCTGTATGATGAAGTAAAGGATTCATTGAATAAATCTGGAGCAAGTTTATCTGGAGGTCAGCAACAAAGATTATGTATTGCAAGAGCAATTGCATATAATCCAGAAATACTTTTAATGGATGAACCAACTTCTGCATTAGATCCTATAGCAACTTCTAAAATAGAACAGCTTCTTGTAGAACTTAAAAAGGAATTTACTATAGTAATAGTTACTCATAATATGCAACAAGCAGCAAGAATTTCTGATTATACAGCTTTCATGTATCTAGGTAAATTAATAGAATTTGCGCCTACTGAAGAGCTTTTTGAAAATCCTAAGCATGAACTTACTGAAAAATATATAACGGGGAAGTTCGGATGAGGTTAATAGACGAAGGTCTTCAAAGGCTTAATTCAAAGATAATAAGAATGGCAAATCTTTCTAGGGAAACTGTTGAATTGGCTGTAAACGCATATTTAAAAAATGAAAAATTAACGGATAAAATTTTCCATAATTCAGAGACTTTAAGGATACTTCAAGATGAAGTAAGTGAGATTGCTGTTGAGTTAATAGCTAGATATCAGCCTGTTGCCTCTGATTTAAGATATATAAAATCATGCATGGAAATTGCCTATGGATTTTCAAGATTTGGAAGATATGCTTATGATATTATGCAAGTATTGGAAGTATTTGGAGATTTATCTGTATGTGATCATACTAATATAATTAAAGCTAGTGAAATTGTACATAAAATGATAGATCTAAGTATTGAAGCCTTTATAAATAGAGACCTAGAGAAATCGCTTCTTGTTGAAAAAATGGATGACGAAGTAGATAATATTTATGAATCATACATAGCTAATTTAGTAAAAGAAAAATACAAAGATTTAAAATGTGCTGTTTCAGCAACTTTAATATTACGTTACTTAGAAAGAATTGCTGATCATGCTTCTTATATAGCTGAAGCTGTCCTTTATATTGTTAAAGGAGAGAGAAAACCTAGGAAGTAAAAGCATTTTTTATTTTTAATTGATTATTTTTTTGTTATGAGTAAAAAAGCTTTCTTTGCAGTTCAACTTTGGGGTTCCGAAGTTAATGTTCTTAGTTTATTTGAAAAGCTTGAAGAATTAGGATATGACGCAGCTTATTATGGCGATGGTCCCTTTAATTGGGTTCTAGATTGCTTTACAGTTTTAGCTATTGCATCTTCTAAGACAAGTAAAATTAGAATTGGACCTGCTGTAACGTATCTTGAAGGTAGTTATAGACATCCTATTTCAGTAATTAAGGCTTTATTTACAATTGCAAGATTAAGCAATAATAGACTTGATGCAAGATTTGGTTTCATAAAAGAAGAAGCAAAAGAATATTGGTCTAAATTTGGGATAAACATTCCTAAAGTAAAGGAAAGAATAGACAAATTAGAAGAAGGGTTAATCATAATGAAAGAATTAATGAATAAAGGTTTCTCAAGTTTTAAAGGAAAATACTATGAATTGAATGTAAGTGATTTCAAACCTTTGGCTAAAGTGCCTATATGCATTTCGGCAATGAGTAAGAGAACAATAGAAATAGCATTAAAGTATGCAGAAATATGGGAATTATCCTATTTGCCTCCTGAAACGCTAAAGATTATAATAGATAAATACCGTGACAAAATAAGAAACATAGAAATTTCGCTTGAATTGGATGTTATCATTGGTAGAAATGAAGAGGATTTTAGAAAGAAATTTAATGAATATTTAAAAATTAGAAAAACAAAAGAAGAAGAATTGTTCATAAAATCTGCAATAAGTGGAACGCCTGAAAAATGTATTCGAAAAATTGAAGAGTATCTTGATTTAGGAGTAAAGAGATTCACTTTAGCTTTTAATGAACTTCCTAATCTTGAAGGAATTAAAATTTTTGCTAAAGAAGTAATACCTTCCTTTTAATTTTATAAATAAATTTAAGTTAAGTTATATAAAAAAATATGAATCTTTCTTTTTGGGATCTTGCATATACTTTTGGTTTTACTCCTTGGGATACAAAAGAGCCTCCTGAAGAACTTATCGAATATTTGAATAAAGGAAAAATAAAACCATGTAAATCATTGGATATAGGTTGTGGAAAAGGATATTTGGTTAGGTTCTTGGCTAAAAATGGTTTCGATGCATATGGTATTGATATATCTTCTGTAGCGATAAAAATAGCAGTTAGCGAATTGAAAAAGGAAAATATTGATGCTAAGTTATTCAATATCGATTTCACTAAAATTGAAGAGGTTAAAAAATTAGGAAAATTCAAATTGATCACTGATATAGGATGTTATCATAGCTTAAGAAATAATAAAAGGGATTTTTATCTGAAAAGTCTTGATGAAGTAGCTGATAGAGGCTCAATATTTATGATTTGGGCCTTTGGAAAAGGTTTGTGGGGTCCTCTAGGTATAGAGGAAAATGAATTAGAAGAAAAACTGAAGTATAAATTTAAGCTAATTGATAAGCGGCAATATGATACTTATGGCAGAAAAAGTTTCTTCTTTGTATTTAAAAAAGAGTAAATCATTAGTTCATAGGTTATCTTAACTTCTCATTTTTTCATTAAGTTCTATGAAACGTGAAATCTAAAAAATTAAGTTATAGCATATTCATCTTGATTTTATAACTTGGATTAAATTGAATAAATCGTAGCAATGTTTTAATTTAAAATTTTTTACTTTATTAATAAAGGAATAAAATTTTAATAAAGTATAAATAAAAGTTATTTGCCATCATTGTTTCATGGAATATGTTCGCCTAGGGTCATCGGGCCTTAAAGTATCAAGAATAGCATTAGGTACAATGTCCTTCGGCGACCCAAATTTGCAATTGTATGGGCATGGATGGGTTGTTGGCAAAGAAGAAGCATTTAAAGTGTTGAAAAGAGCTTGGGATCTAGGTATTAATTTCTTCGATACAGCAAACTACTATTCACTAGGTAAATCAGAAGAAATATTGGGTGAATTTTTGCAAGGAATGAGGGATGATGCAGTTGTAGCAACAAAGGTATTCTTTCCAATGAGCGAAAAGCCTAATGATAGAGGTTTATCAAGAAAGCATATAATGAAGCAAATAAACGACTCATTAAGAAGGCTAAAAACTGATTATGTGGATCTATATCAAATTCATCGCTGGGATTATGAAACTCCTATCGAAGAAACATTGTCAACTCTCACAGATCTTGTGAGACAAGGTAAAGTAAGATATATAGGAGCATCAAGCATGTGGACATGGCAGTTTGCAAAAGCTTACTTTATTGCTGAGTTTAAAGGTTATGAAAAGTTTATAAGCACACAAACATTATACAATTTGCTTTATAGAGAAGAAGAAAGAGAAATGATACCTTTTTGCAAGGCTCATAACATTGGATACATGGCTTATGGTCCCAATGCTGCAGGAGTTCTTTCAGGAAAATATTATAAAGATGGAAAATTAGTTGTAGATTCTAATGCACCTGAAAGATTAAGACCTGAAATAGGATTTTATCCTTATAAGCTCTATATAGAGCCTCCTGATAATCCTGAAATTGTGAGAAGAGTTATAGAGGTAGCTAAGAATAAAGATGCAACACCTTCACAAATAGCAGTAGCATGGGTTATTCATAAAGGAGTTATTCCAATTGTAGGTACTAGCAAAGTTGAGCATCTTGAAGAGTATGTTGGAGCATTGGATATAA
>JAVVGB010000042.1:0-9267 GCA_032249315.1 Thermoproteota archaeon | reverse complement strand
AAATAACCATTTTAGTAACGTATGTTTTACTAATTTAGGAAATTATTCAAACATTCCATGAAATATGCACTTTATTTTATGCAAAAATTACCCTATTCCTATAGGAATTTAAAAGCAAAAACTCTTATAGCTTCTTCTTGTTTCTCTATACTGATCTTTCCATTGGGATTTATATCAAGTATTAAGTAATCAACTCCCATATTTTCCAACTTCTCAATGATCTCTTTATTAGCTTCCATGTTATTCGTAAGCCTCATCCTTCTATCTCCAAAACGGCTACTTATGAAATAATTTTCAGAAACAGCAATATTGAAGCCTACTCTAGCCCTTATAGGCTTTAAATTTCCTTGAGCTAGGCTCCTGTATTTCTCAACCTTCTTTTGAAACACCTCGGGAGGCTGATAAATGTAGGGATGCCATGCATGACCATATTTCAAAGCCCTTTTCATTGCAGACTCGCTGTCTCCTGCTATCCATAATTCAATTTCTCTGTTAATATTAGGTTCAAAAACAGCTTCCTCGTAGAACTGCTTTATATACTTTCCTTTATAAGAAGGTTTTCCAGACCATAGGCTCTTCATTAATTCAATACTTTCATTGACAATCTTTCCTCTTTTATGAAATTCTGCATTTAGAAATTGGAATTCTCTTTCAACCCAGCCAGCACCGATAGCTAGCATAACCCTTCCATTGCTTAAAAGATCAATTGTGGCTATTTCTTTTGCTACAACAATTGGATTTCTTATAGGCAATACTAGTGATGAAATTCCTATTTTTATCTTCTTTGTTAAGGCAGCCAAATATGCCATTGTAGATATAGGTTCCAAAATTTTCTCGTAGGGTGGACCACTGTTCTTTGGCATCAATATATGATCTGAGAGCCAAATTGAATCATAACCAAGTTCTTCAGCTAATAATGAAAGCTTTTTAAGTCCTTCTATGTCTAGAGTTTCTCCGTAATTAGACAAACATATTCCAAATCGCATATATAACTAATGAAAAAATGATATTTAGATATTTAAAGCTTAACAAGAAATCAGCAACTATATAAACTTATTCTATTAATAGAATAAAAAAGTAAAATTTAAAAATAAAAAATTTATAAATTTATATAAAATGGTAGAATTGTTTAGATGGCAAGAACAAAAATGCGAAATTAATTTATCTATTAGTGGAATAGAACCGTTTAAAGAAATAGAAAAATTGGAAAAGGAAGAAGGAGAAGCAAGGAAAATACTTGCAGATAGATATAGCGTTAAAGAAAATAACGTAACAATTGTTCATAGTGCTCAAGAAGGATTATTCTTTACTTTTTTAGCTTTAAAGCCTAAGGAAGTTTATATAGTTTTACCAGCTTATCAGCCAATGTTTGAGCAGACAAAAGAATTGGGTATTAAAACTTACTTTACAAATGATCCATACGAACTAAAAAATAAAATAATAATACTTTCGAATCCAAACAATCCTACTGGAGAAATTTATAATATTCAAGAATTAATTGAAAATAATAATATTTTGATTTTGGATGAAATTTTTAAATATTTTATTAATGATGAAGATAAATTTTTTGAAAATACAATAATTATTTCAAGTACAAGCAAATTCTTTAATTTTAAAAATAGAAAAGTTGGCTGGATAATATGTGAAGATAAGTTAAGCGAAAATATAAAATATTATAAAGATTTAATTTCTCCTGATCCAATATTTGATGAAGAACTTATAAATTATATTTATAAAAATTTTCATTTCTTTAAAAAACGTAACATAAATATAATTTCTAAGAATCTTGATGTTATAAAAAAATATAAAATTCAAGAATTCAAGATCATATATAATGAATATATGCCAGTTATGATGCTGGAAAGGGAAGGTTTGAATTCAATGGATTATTGTTCAATGCTACTTAAGGAGAAGAGCGTTCTCTTGACCCCTATGAGCTACTTCCTAAAACCAGATGCGGTAAGAATATTTTTAGGTTATGAGAATGATGAAATATTAAAGAAAGCAATGGAAAGAATTATCAGCTTCAATGAAAAATACTTTAACGTTTGAATCTAGAGAAAATTGAGAAAATTTATCTGGATTCATATTAAAGCTTTAAGGATTGACCTTCCTTTGATATAGATTGCCAGATTAACAAGTATTAAAAATAATATAATTATGATAATTGAGCTTGCAAGATCATATACTGGATCAAGTTTATACAAAGGAATAGGGATCCCCGGCGGTGGCTCTCTAATCACAGTACCGAACTCAATGGAAAAAAGACCTAAATATATCGACATTACAATTATATTAAACAAGATTACTGTTTGTATGGACGAATTATTCCTTTCCTTGTAAGAGACTAAAGGAGACCCCATGTTCAAAACCAAGGAAGTAAATACCATAGCAGATACTACAAAGTACAAAATAAAATGCAGAAAAGCTCCCAAAGCTGATAATAAACCTGTAACAAGTCCTAACAACATATCCCAAAAAGCCATTGCTGTTATTATAATGATAGGTACAATCTTGTGCTTTCTGAAGAAATGAATTAAAATTAAAAATAAGAAGTTTAAAAATGGAATGAATAGAAAGAAGAAGCCAACATATAAGCTCATAATGAGAGAAGGAAGATATGTATAACCTAAAGCTAAAGGAGATTTAGGTTTATTAATAACAACAAAGAGTATGGCAATAAATAAAATAATTAAAAAGAAATATGAATTTAATAAAATAAAGTTATGTTTATTGAAACCATTTTTATATATAACTTTAGTAAAGAATATAAAAATTAAAAGAATGATAATTACGAAAATAACTAGATTAATATATAATGATAAAAATTGTTCTGGAAAGTTTAATTTATAAATATTTCCTATACTTAAAATGAAATAAATTGAAATTAAAGAAAGAAAGATTATTAATGATGTTGTAAAGTATAATTTTACTTTATTACTTTTCACAGCAATGTAAGACAAATTTAATAGAGAGAAGACGGGCCAAACTAAATAAGCATATAATACTTCATCAAATTGCCATAATATATCATATCTTTTATAAATGTCAGCAAATCCAAAACCCCAAATAAACCATAAAAATAACAAAAAGGAAAATAATGCAAAATAAAAATAGATTATGAAACAGTTAACATCCTTGTCTTGAAGAAGATTTATATTATTCATAATTATTATATTAAAAATAACAAAAAATAAATTTCTATGCATGAGACCATACCCTTGATTCCCATTCTATTAAATAATACATCTTATTTTCTCCATAAGGATTGTCCATCCATACAAATATGAACTCATTGCCTGGATTATAATCTTTTGTAGGATCATAGTTTAAGTCAAAAACAGCTACCCCAACTCCTTGAGTATACCAGCCATAACCTCTGATAAAAGGATAATATGGTCCTAGTTTTCTATCCCATGAAGAATAAAAACCATAAGCATTGAAATTCCAAAGTATAATATATTCAATTCTGTTGTTTTGTCTATAAGGCCAAGCTCCATCCCACATATAGGCTATTATTATTTCAGGAATATTATTTCTATCTAGATCTGGATTAGCTATTACTGAAGCTCCTAAACCTGCTATTTGATCTTGAGTAGTAACATATACCTCAGAAGATATGGAACTAAAGCTCAAATCAGTATTTATATCCCAACCAACCTTGTATTTAATAAAGGGCATATTACGTGGACCTGTACCCCATGTTACAAAAACTACATCTAACTTGTTGTTTCTATTGAAGTCATATATTGCAATACCCAGATAATAATTAGGCCAACCATAAAAGTCTATATTTCTAATACTGCTCCAACCAGAAGAAGGCCATCCGTAAGCATCCAGATTCCAGCCTACTCTATAATAAACCTTATCAGACCCGCTTCCTCTTTCTAGCCATGCAACAAATAAATCAGGTCTTGGATTACTATCTAGATTAGTCAAAGCTATTGCTAAACCTGGTGTATAATCTCCAATAGAATTAGGTACTGGATATAACGGACTCCAGCTCGAAGCATAACCATCTTTATCCAAATTCCAGCCTATTTTATAATAGATCCAGTTTGGACCCGATGAATTGTCTATCCAAGCTACGATAAGGTCTGGTCTAGAATTATAGTCAATGTAGCCAATGGTAGCATCAGACTCAGCTGTTTCCCAACCGAACCAGCCGCTTACAACATCATATCTTGCAGGATACATCCATCTTGCACCTGCCTTATCGCCCCATTCTGTTTGATTGCCACTATGCATGATCTGTATTTTATCTTCGGCAAGATCTGATATATTATACAGATCGTTTAATGAAATTACATGACCTAGTTCATGCGTGGCTATTAATTCAATAAAAGATGTTACCGCCCAGTTATAATTATCGTTAAAAGCGATATCGGCATCGTATATTTTGTTATCAAACTCTCTAGGGAAAAGATGGGTAATTGCAAGTGCATCTTTCCTAAATCCAAAGCATTCATCAGGCAGATACCAAGTTGGTTCAGGATGTCTCCAGCCAATATGACTATGACGATCACCACTACAATGAAAAGTAGAATCCCGCACAGGTCTTGTTTCTTCTTCTATTATAAAAGAAAATCCTCTTATGTTATTCCAATTTCTTGCTGCGTTTCTAACAGCCTCAAATTCACCATCCCCTGGCACATCATCTGTCCCTCTAATGAAGTGAAACTTATATTTGGCATTCTCAAAGTAACGCGGCTCTCCGTAACCGAATAGTGATCTTATAATTGTATATCCGTATGGTTCATTTGCTGGTTTATTTGTAGCTGTACTCATTACATTATATCCATAATCTCTCTGATTTAGTAAATCGGTATTATTGCTAGTTATGATATCAAGTATTAAATTTGCATAAAATTCTGGATATTTAAGCAAAATAAAGTAAAAATTATATGTACCATTTATCCATTGAGAAGTTATAGGATAATACAATCTATCTAACATTTCATTACTATTTGGATGAATAATTGTAGAATTAATTTCATAATAAAATGTTATGCGTAACGTTGTTATTAATGTTGAATTATCAACATTTATAGCTCCTATTTCATGATCCAAATCATCAAATTCTAAAGGAGTATCATATGGATTGTTTACAATTATTTCCAAACAGATTTTTTCTCCTTCATAATATACCGTTCTACCATCACATGTTCTTAAAATAAAAACTGAAGGATTTGCAGCTTTTGCAAAGTTTTCATTTAAACCTATTATAAAGCTGCTCGTTAGCAACATTACTATAACCAGCAAAGAGTATAGCCTCTTCATAAATAAATAAATAAATAAATAAATAAATAAATAAATAAATAAATAAATAAATAAATAGCTATATAAGTTTTTCTTATAAAATATTTTGCAAAAAGATATGATTTCTAAATGAATATATTCTTATTCATGTTAGAGGAAATTACTACAGATATCCTTTAGTATTGAAGAGCAAAGTATATAGAATACAGATAGAGAAAATACCTTTCGTTGCAATACATGCAGACCCAAATCCTTTCATAACCGAACCAATTTTAGAATTTGGACCTACAGCTAAATTATGTTTTTCTAAAAAATTGCTAAAAGATTTCGATTTGGAATATTTTATTGAAGATTTCCTTTCAAATTACCGTTTGATGAATTCTTTAGTAAATTTACTTAAAGAAAGCGAGATAAGAAGATTCATGTTTAAAAACCTTTTTACAAATTACCTTTGCTTGGCAAGAAGTTCTTTGCTGAAGAAGTGAGAAAAATCATTCCAAAATTGAAGCATGAGCATTTAGTATTTAAAAAAGGAGGTGTAAGACCGCAACTTATAGATATTAAAAATAAGAGAATGCTACTTGGAGAAAGGAATTTCTATTTTAGAAAGTTAGTTTTTTGTATTAACCTTCTCCAGGTGCAAGTGCTTCATTGCTAAATGCATATGAGATAAGTAATTATGTTTGTAGAAAGTTAGGTAAAAAATTCTATGAAGATGAATTCATAAATTATTTTAAAATTGAAAAAAACATTCAATAAATCAAGTCAAGGAAGTATAAAATTCTTTTTTAGCATAAAATTCCTCAGATACATATGCTCTTTCGCCATCTATAACAAGCTCTTTCGGAAGCTTTCTTAAATTGTATCTGGAAGCCATGGAATAACCATATGCTCCTGCACAAAGAATAGCTAATATATCTCCTTCCTTTACTCTTGATATTTTCCTTTTAGCAGCAAATATATCTCCAGTTTCACAAAGATTTCCCACAATATTAACTTCTTCAAGCTCACCTTCCACATTGTTGCAGTTGACTATTTCATGATAGGAGCCATACAAAACAGGTCTAATTAGATGGTTAAAACCGCTATTTACCCCAACGATAATTTGATCATATCTTTTCTTAACTTCTGTAACCTTCACAAGCAAGATGCCTGCATCAGCAACAATGTATCTTCCAGGTTCAAAGGCAACAGCATCTGTTTTAACTTCCTTCAAAATCTCAAATATATTGTATGCATAATATTCCAAAGGAAAATCGCTCTGCTCTTTTCTATATCTAATCCCAGGACCTCCTCCTAAATCTAAAAATTCAAAATTAATGCCAAAATTTGAACTTATTTCCTTTGCCTTAGAAACTAGAATCTTAACGGTTTCAAAAAACTCATCAATTTCCTCTTTTGTTAGCCAATTTGAGCCTACATGCTCATGCAATCCTTTAATATTGAAGCCAAAATCCATAGCCAACTTTATTACAGAGTCTATCTCATTAATTGGTATCGAGAACTTTATAGGATGGCCGTGAGCTTCAATTCCTGCGGTTATTGTTCTCCAGCTGTGACCAACACCTCTAATTCCTGGATCGATTCTAAAGGAAATTTCATTCCTCATTCCCAATTCCTTCATTTTTAATAAGCAAGAAAGAGAGTCAGCATTTATCCTTATATTGAAAGGCTTAACCTGCAATAGATCTTCATGGCTTAAACTTGAACCTGTGAACAAAATCTTTTTTTCTTCAAAGCCCAAATTAATTGCTAAAATAACTTCTTCAGGCGAGACTGCATCGATCCAGCAACCCTGTTCTTTAAGTATCTTAAGCAGGTATGGGTTTGAATTTGCTTTCATTGAATAATGAACTCTAACCTCTCTATCCGCATATTTCTTAAGAGTATTGTAAAATCTCTGATAATTCTCTACAACCCTTCTCGCATTATAAACATATAGCGGCGTTCCGAGACGCTTAGCTAACTCAACTGCAGAGTAGTTTCCTATATAAAGCTCGTTATTCTTAACTTCTAAGTGTCCTTTAATCTCCCACCACATCTAAATAAGCTTCACCTTTTAAAATATATGCTACAGGACCTTTCATAATTACTCCTTCATCTGTTATGTTAATGAATAAAGTGCCGCCAGGTAGCTCAACTTCTACCTCCTTTGCTACATAGCCATAATGATTCGCTACAAAGGCAGTTGCACATGCACCTGAACCACATGCCAAAGTCATGCCAGCACCTCTTTCCCAAACATATAACTTTATTTTTCTCTTATCTTCTACATAGGCAAATTCCACGTTTGTTCTATTTGGAAATTCTTTATGATTTTCGATTAAGTAGCCATAATTTAAAGCATATTGCTTCAATTTATCCTTTTCGTTGTTAAATATAATGAAATGAGGGTTGCCAATAGAAGCCTTTATTCCTTTAAATTTTGTTAAACCAACTTCAATTTCAGCTTCACCAGTTATTTCAACTTTCCCCATATTAACACTAACCATGTTTCCTTCAACAAATGTCCTTACAACACGAGATCCAACTTCAATTTCAGCTTCGTTACCAGCATAATTTTTATCTAGCAAATATTTGGCAAACATTCTTATACCATTGCCACACATTTCAGCTTCGCTTCCATCTGGATTAAATATTCTCATTCTATACTTAGCTTGTTTACCTTTATTTAAAACAAGAATCCCATCAGAGCCTATTCCAAAATTTTTATCAGAAAGAATCATGGCAATTTTTCTGTACAAATTTTCAAGTTTAGAATCAAGGTCTTCAATAATTATATAGCTATTTCCTAAAGCATGCATCTTTGTTACTTGGATCTTCATAGCTTCTCCTCTATAATTTCAGAAGCTAGCTTAATATGATCATCATTTGCTACGAGGGCAAACCTTACAAATTTGTTGGCTTCTTGATCTTCATTTAAGGCTAGCAATTTACCTGGAGTAGCATTTATTCCGATCTTCCTTTCACCATCTAAGCTCAGCAATCTCTTTACAAAAGAAATAGAATCGTTGACCTTAGCCCAAATGTAAATTGTAGCTTCCGAATAACATTTAATTCCCTTTCTTTCCAAAGCTCTTTTAAGCATAGCTCTTCTCCTTGAATAAACTTTCCTCATATATTCAGCATGAGAATCATCTCTAAACGCATATACTGCTGCTTCCTGTAACACATTGGCTACACCTGAATCAATTTGAGTCTTCAAAGCAAGAAAATATCTTATTATTTCTTCTCCTCCTATCACAAAACCTATTCTTAAACCAGTAGCATTGTTTCTTTTGGATAATGAATGAAAGGCAACGATGTTGCTCCAATCGTTTGTAGCTTCAAGAATTGAAGGAGGTATTTCATCTTCATAAATATCAATATATGCTTCATCAGAGGCAACTATAACATTATATTTCCTTGTAATATTTATCAGATCTGCATAGAAATCTCTTTTAGCTATAATAGTCGTAGGATTGTTGGGATAGTTTACCCACATAATTTTAGGTTTATATTTTTTAATCAATTCTTCTATTTCATTCAAGTCAGGCAAAAAATGATTTTCTTCTTTAATGCTATAATATATTGGTATTCCTCCTGCAAATATCGTTCCAGACTTGTAAGGAGGATATCCTATTGAAGGAATCAATACACGGTCTCCCTGATTCAAAAACGCTAAAGGAAAGTGAAATATTGCTTCTTTTGAGCCGCTTGTTACAACAATTCGCTTTTTATAATCGACATCTATTTTAAATCTTCTTTTGAGCCATTCAGAAATTGCATATTTTAACTCCTCTCTGCCATCATAAGGAGGATAACCTGTTTTAGCATGTTTTTCAGCACCTTTTTTCAGACCTTCAACAATTCCTTCATATGTTGGATCGCTGGGATCTCCAACACCAAGATCTATAATTTGGTAGCCTTTGCTAATGAAATCCTGTTTAATCTTATCAACCTCTGCAAAGCTATAGCTGAGAAATTGCTTTAATATATTGCTTGGCTCGATCATATCATTTTCATATA
>JAVVGB010000041.1:0-9447 GCA_032249315.1 Thermoproteota archaeon | reverse complement strand
ATTAAATAAAAGAAATATTCATAATATTTTCTAAAGTCACTAATTGTTCTATATTTATTTTGATTCAAAGAATAAAGATTCCATCATTAGAATAATTGAATGAATTATATATATAAATTTACACATAAAAAAAGTAAAATTTTTATACAAAAATTTTTTTAAAAAATTTGAATGAAAGGAAAAATAACGAAGGATGAGTTCGCTAAAGTAATTATTCAATCATTAAATGATATTCTTGGTTATGATACCACACAAGCTTTAATTTTTCATATTTGTATAAGAAAAAAATTTAACAAAGAGGAAATTTCAAATAATCTAGATAAAGTATTGGTATGTTTAGAAGAACTATTTGGATGGGCTTCTGAAACAATTTTTGATGATATTATATTTAAACTAAATGTAAATCACGGTATTAGAATAAAAGATAAAAAAGAATTAATTGATCTTGCTAAAGAAGTAGTTAAATCAGGCTAACCTTTATTTTCCTTTCACCTATATCAGTCAATTTTATATTTGTAAGCCATATTGTTTCAAAAGGAGGTTTCAAAGATGTTCTAATTCTTAATTTATCTTGATAAATATGATCTATTACACCAAATCCCTTAATTTTTCCTTCTTTTTCTATTCCAATAAACATTTTTTCTAGAGCTTTTGTAGATACTCCTATTTTCTTACCAATAGAATCAAATATTATTATTTCTTCATAAGAACTAAAAACGTTGGAAGAATACTCTCCATCGAATTTTATACCCAGGAAACCAATTTTTACTTCGTTTAAATTCGCTGTAGCTTTTTCAGCCATAACCAAATATCTAGAATATTGCATTTCTCTTCTGGCAATTCTAATTATTTTACTTTTGTTAATTCCAACAGGCTGTTTTAAAACTGCAATTTTGTTTCCAAATTTTTCAGCAAATATTTTAGCTAAATTATTACCAGATGTAATGAATATTAAATCTGGATTAACTTCCTTTGCCAAATTTAATTTGTATTCTATTCCTCCGTTATCAACATAACCATCTGTATTTATTATTATCAAATCTGAATCTTTCACGTAATTTAAAGATTCAACTATTCCTTTAATAACATACTTTTCAAAGCCAGCTACGTTAATTATACCAACTGGATATATATTATCTGCAACTACATCTCTTAGATCAAATATTTCTTCTTTAATTATTTTACTTCCTATGAATGCAGGAGGGGTCAAATCTGCTTGTCCAACATCTCCATCTATTATACCAACCTTTAAATTTTTTTCTGTGGCTAAATTTGATAAATAAGAAGTTAAGGTTGTTTTACCTGAATCTGTGCTGCCCAGAATCAATATTTTCTTTATATCTTTACCGAAACTATCCACATATTTTTTTACATCATTTTCCCATATTTTACAGCCTATATTTTCTGTTTGAAATTCATAAGAAGCCTCGCTTCCCAATAAAAGTTTAACTGATGCATATTTTGGAGTTTCAAAGGGCAAAACTCTTCCCTTTCTAACAATAACAGGGTAGTCTTTGATTTTCCTTCCTAAGCAATAAACTTCACCTTCAAATCTTCTTACAGATGCAGGACCACTTACTAATAAAGTCTCATTTTCATGAATTACTAAAATTTCTTCACGCATTCAATTTAAATATAAAAATAAAAAAAGAAAAATTTTTTAAATTATTCTTTATTATTCTTTAAACTATTCCAATCCTTCTTGCTATTTCAGTTAATATATCGTTTATTTGTTTTAAGAAATCATTAAAGGAATTTGTTGCATTGCTTGAAACAGAACTAAAATAGCTTTGTACACCCATCAAAATTCCTGCAACTATGCTTAATATTATTGTAAAAGCAACTGCTGCAATTCCTAGCAAAAGTCCTTCTTCTACTAAAGGAGATCCTCTTTTGTTTTTTAATATCTTTTTCATGAAATATTTTAGCAAAAAGGTATAAAAATTACCAAATTTTACTCTTTAAAAATTTATAAAGTTCTTAAAGCTTAACTTTAAAAATTTTACCATTTCTTGGAACATTCAAATGTGATTGCCCTTTTATTTTGATTATAAAACCTGTAACTATAATTTTATCTCCTACAACAACTTTATCTACTTGTTCACCCCATAAATTTAAAATAATTGTCTCATCACCATTTTTACAAATAGCTTGAGAATGCCTTTTATAACCCCATTTCGTTAGTATTTCTTTTTCTTTTGTTTTATCTATTACTTGTAAATTTAAAGTGATCATTTTATTTTCGAACATGATAAGTTTAGGAAAAATACTATTTAAAATCGTATTTTTGTTTTTTTGGTATTACAAAAGTATTTATATATACAAAATTTAAATAAAATTTTAAATAATAGGAAAATAAATTTTTTAATTAATTAAAATGAAATTTCGTATAAAAGAATTTAAAATAAGTGGTAGATTTACAAAGGTTGCCAAAGAAGATGTTGAGGCATTGAATATTTTATATAGCAAAGGCATAAGGGAAAGCACTCTCAAAGTACATCAAGACCTGAAAAGTAAAAAAGTAGAAATAACATATACTGATTTAAAATATAGATTAAACCAATTTTTAAAAAAAGAATATTTGGAAATGTATTTATATTATGATTTAAATCTTTTAGGTTTAGAAGAAATTATAACTATTTTTAAAATTTCTCCATCACAATTTAGAGCTTTTGAAGAAATATTGGATACTAATCCATACATAACGGGTTTATTAAAAGGAGTAGCAGGAGAAAATACTTACGTCGTTCAATCAATTGTTCCTTTAGAAAATAGAAAGGAATTCGAAGAATTTATGCATTTAGTTAAAAGTTCCAAAATTGTTAAATCATCAAAAGATTATCCTGTCGAAGAAAATATAGGTAAATCTGTTGGATTTGATTGGTACGATTACAAAAAAGGTACATCTATATTTAATTGGGAAGAATTAATTAAAGATATCACATCTAAAAAGCATGTTAGTGAATCTAAAGCTACATTAAAATATTTGTATCCTTATGATGAAACAGATATAAAACTACTTGAATTCTTACATCAGAACCCTTTAATAAAATTTAAGGAAATATCTGAAAAAATTAAAGTATCTATACCATTAATTAAGTATCATTATTCGAAGCATATAGTGCCAAGTAAAATATTAATAGATTTCATATATCTTTTGCCATACGGTAAAGAAGATATTAAAAACCTAAATTATTTATTTGCTATCTTTAACTTTGAAAACTACGAATACAGAAACATATTCATAGAGACTGTAAAAACAAAACCATTTATATATTCAATGGCTACAACTAAAAATTCTCCTATGCTTTGCTCATTCTTAATAATTCCTCATAGAGAATTAAAGAATCTTGTTAGAACTTTAATTATACTAAGTGAAAATAGAGTCTTATCAGATTTTGAAATTGTTGATGTAGATGTAGTAAATTCAAAGACAAAATATATTCCATTTAACTTATACAAAGAAAAATGGATATATCCACACGAAGAAATAATTAATAAAACAAAAGAAATATTGCTAAAAGTTAAATGAAAAGTTTAACAGAAAAAATTGAGACAGCTTTAAAAATTCTTAAGGCTGCAAAATATGATTTCTATGAAGCGAACTTATTGTTAGCAAAATTCTGTGAAATTTATGACCAAGAATTAAAAATTTTGAAAGAAAGTATTGAAGAGATGGATTCCGATGAAAAAGTTAAAGAATTAAAAATTCAAATTGAAAAGATGGAAAAATTGTTGAAAGAAATTCTTGAAATATTTAATAGATATTCGCAAAGTATTGAAGATTTTTTAAATAAAATAGAGGAAATTAAACAAAAGCTTTAACTATTTCTTCTTCTTTTTCTCTTCTACTTTCTTCTTTTCTACTTCTTCCTTTTTCTCTTCTTTCATCTCCACTTGCTCAACTTCAACCATTATGCCTAAAAGTTCTTCGAATATTTGATTTACAAACCTTATGTAAGAACCTCCATAACCTAAAAAAGCCCCTGCTTCTTCCTTATTAATTTTAATTCTTAATCTTGGTCCAGCAAAATCAACTTCTGAAATATGTTTATGTATCCAAGGGATTGGATGAATTGCTCTTATCCATTCTTTAAAATCTAAACTAAAGATTATCGTTCTTGTTTTTTTACCTAAACTATTTTCTATTTTTTGAATTCTTTCGCCCCCCTTTCCAATAAGTCTTCCAGCTGTTTTTGTTAATATTATAACTTCAGGACAAGTTTCTCCTTTAATGTTTAAGCTATTTTTTAATTTTGAAACATCCATTACAGTTACAATATCTGCATCTGGTGCATGTGTTAATATTGTTTCAAGGATCTTTTTATCTTCATTACCAAGATTTCTACTTCTCAACATTAATTCTACCAGTAACCTTAAACCTTTCTTTGCACCAGGTCTTATTATATCTTTAAGACCAAGGTCAACGACTTTAGCTTTTTCCTCGCTAAGTAATATCTCCCTTATTATTGAAGAAGGGTCTTTTTCAACTCTTTTTAATCTTTGAAACACAGGATCTCCTGCTACAATTAATCTACTATTATTTCCTATTCTAATTAGTACTTCTATTATACTTTCAGCAGGTATATTTTGAATATCATCAATAAAAACTAAAGAATTATCAAATGTTCTTCCTTTTAAATAATGCAGGTCAACAAATTGAACCAATCCTTTATTTACCAAATCTTGTAAATTTACATCCATTTGCAAAGTATTTAAAATATCGTTTACATAATCCATTATTAAGGTTTCATAAACATTTTTATTCATTTCAATGCTTAAATCTGCACCGCTTACTACGTTTACCAATGGCTTAACTATAAGAAATCTTCTGAAGTCTTTGTTTAATACTGAATCTATACCATAGGTTATCGAAAATAAACTTTTTCCAGAACCACTTGGGCCAAAGATACCAATGATTTCTATACTTTTATCCTTTAAAGCTTTAAGCATTTCTTCTTGACCAGCAGATAAAGGTTTAAGATTATCAAGTAGTCCCATAAGATTAAATAAAATAAAAAGAAAAATAAAAAATTAATTAAATAAGCTTTGTTCCGCAGTTAGGACAAAACTTTGCATTTGGAGGAACTTCCGAATTACAACTTGGACAATTATATGGCTTAAGTCTATAACCGCAGTTTGGACAAACTTTCCAATTTGGTTGAACAATGTTTCCACAGTTAGGACACTTTTCTTGAACAATTTGTTGACTAGTAGACTGTGTAACTAAAGACTTACCGCATCTTCCGCAATAAATAACATTTTGAGGATTTAAAAATCCGCAGTGTGGACAAGCTACTTGAACTTGTTGCGCAGGTTGTTGAATCATTGCAGGAAGCAGTAATCCAGCACCTACACCTGCACCTTGGCTTTGTCCTAAACTTTCAGCAGCTTTTTTAACAGTTTCCATTCTTAATACTTCAGTAGCAGCAGCTCCTTGCCTAATATAAAATAATCTATCCCTCCATTCAGGAGTAGTATCAAGACCTTCAAACTTTGTATCAATTAATTCTATACCTAATCTTTTGAAAGAATCATAAAGAGCATTTTTAGCTAAGAAACTTGTTTCATCCAATTTTCCATAAACTTGGGCTAAACTATATTGACTTAAAGTATCTATTAATCTTTCATTAAAATATCCTCGCAAAAATTCTTGAAGTGAATCAGTTGTATAAGTATTCTTTCCTCCAACTACTTCATTAACAAACAAATTTGGATCTTCTATTCTAAACCAGAATGAGCCAAAGAATTTCAAAGGAGCCAATTCTGTAGTTTGGCCTTGACCTCCAAATTTGCTCATAAACTGCTTCAAAGAAACAAATATAATGGTAGCTCTAAAAGGAACTTTATCAAAACCAGCTATTCTTGAAAGAACTCTTGTAAGTAAGGGCAAATTCATTGTAGTTAAAACATGTCTTCCTGCTCTAAAAACATCATAAGCCTTACCGTCTCTGAAGAAAACAGCAGCTTCGTATTCTTTAACTATTAAAATATCTCCCCAAGCTATTTCTTCTGATGGATACTTCCAAACTATATCATTTTCTCCTGGATTAACCCATTCAATTACCTTTGGCATTATTCAATAGCACCTCTTAAAATTTCACTTCTCTTATCTATTAAATCATCAAACTCTCTTATATATTGTAATATTTCATTTAGCTTGCTTCTCCATTCACTTGTTAAATATTCTAAAGACAATAATTCTTGAATTTTATTTTTTAAATTTTCAGCCATTCCTATTAAAGCATAATCATGCTTAATTATTAGATCTAATTTGTCTTCTTTTACTTTTATTGCATCAAAGAAGCCAGCATAACCTGCAACTGCTCTATCTATTCTTTGAGTTATTCTATCCAAGTTATTCAAAATACTTTCAATTAGCCAAAGTTCTTCACTACCAATTTTAGAAAGCATAACTGGATTTTTTAAAGAAGACCTTAAATTATCCTTGCAATCTTTTAATCTATTAACAATATTCATTCTTATTATTCGATCAGTTTCTCTTCTAATTTCTCTTTGTTTATAGCCTCTATAACCAGGTATGTAAGTTAAAATTCTTTCACCTAAACCCATTTCATTTTTTACTTTTTCTAGATACTTTTTACTCATTTATAATACAATATAATATAAAAATAAAAACTTATTTTTTCCTTTTTCTTACAAAAAACCAAGCTACGATAGCTATTAAAACAGCAACTACAGCTAAAATTGCTAATATTATTAGCCAATCAAATCCTGTTGCTGCTACTTTTACTTCATAAACTATTTCAGGATTTGCTTGAGCTTTTCCTAATTCTTGTTCAAAGGGTTGGAATGGAAAGCCTGCTATACTAACATTGACAGAAGCAACAAACTTAACTTGAAAAGGAAACTTTAATTTAACTGCATCGCCTCCTCTTGCATTGGTGTTAATAGATAATTGAAATTCTTTTGATTCTGGCTTTTCCCAAACAAGATTTTTTGGAGAAATAGATGCAGGACCTTCAACTGATATATTTGTAAATACAATGTTTTTTATCTTTAAACTTAGCGTAGCCTGTACTGGAGCTAGTGAAGGTGTTAAATTAAAGGATTTTACCGATCCTGCTTCATAATCAAACGTTCCAGTATCAAATTTTAATTCGCCAATTAATGGAACATTTATATTTAATGTTATTCTAGCTTTTCCGCCTGATATTCCAACAATTACATTTCCAGTTTCACCAGCATTGAAGTCTTTTTTATGAGGATCAACTTCAACAGTCCAATTATAAGATATTTTAAAATTAACACCACTTACAGAAGTTGTATATTGAGTTGTAACTTGCTGTGTTAAAGTTGTTTCGCTATGTGCCTTTAATATAGGGAAATAAGATAATAGAAGCAATAGTATTACTATTTCTGCAACAATTTTTTTCCTTGACATTGTTTATTTAATAATTTTAATCTTTAAAAACATTTTTAACAAATTATTATTATGACATTCGAAAAATTTTTTGGATTGATTATCTTAATCATAGGTTTAATTTTTAGCATATTTTCAATAGGGAGTATTATAAATATTATTGTAACTTATAATTTTCCAAGACCTCAATACTTTACTATTACTGAAATACTAACATTGTATTTTGGTGAACCTTTTTCCAGATTTGCAGATATATTATTTTTAGGTGTGGTTATGATATGTGGATTCGTATTAACAATTTTTGGATTTACTTTAATAACTTTAAGAAAATTTGTTAAAATATTGGAAGAAAAAGAAAAGGAGTAATTTCTGAATTAAATGATTAGAATTAAAATTATGCACAACAAAATTATTTAAATATATAAATTTTCATCTTAATAAAATATCATGGAAGCTAAAACAAGAAGTGCTGGTATAATTTTAATTTTAGTAGGTGTATTATTTCTATTAATTTCAGCAGGCTTTGCATTAAGGGAATATTTTACATATAAAGTAACATTTTCAGGTTCTCCTACGTTACAAGCTGTATTATCACAGTTAGCAGCTGAACTATTAATTCTAGTAGTTAAAGTAGCATTTTTAGGTATTTTGATAGCTGTAGGTTCAGTTTTATTAAGATTTGGAATTGAAATGATCAAAGAAAAGAAATAATGGCTGTAAGATTCGAAATTTATATTAGTTTATTAGCAATAGCAGTTTTATTTATAGCCTTTAGCCCATTATTAATTTTTCTCCAAGACATAGGTTCTGGAAAAATATATGCAACATTCAAAATTGAAACGACACCAAGCTATTCAATAATTATAAGCATACATAATGATGGTTTTACTTACTTTACTGACGTAAATTTTGTTAGCGAAATTACATACCAAAATGATTCCAAAGAAATAAAATCTTTACATGTAGATGTTTTTGCTAAAGGAGATGTTATTGAAATTAAAATTCCTTTAAAACCATTATTCCAAATTAGCGAAATAAAGGTTAATGTTAGCGCATATATTATGGGTGTTTATAAAATAGAGTTTACTTTGGAAAGAAAATGAAGCTTACCACTTTAATTAAATATTATTTGATCAAAATTACTATAGAAGCGGCTATAAGAACGTTTTTAATTTATCTTATTATGATCTTGATACCTTCAATTATTTTATATAAGCCAGTTTACATAGATAGATTATTCTTTGAGATCTTAATTATATGTATAGCAGCATCGGCTTTGGAAAAATATATAATTTCTCCTATTCTTATATCCTTAGCATACATTTATTCTTTTTTAAACACTGTAATAAGATTTGGAGGAGGAATCCTAGCTTATGAATACATGTTTCTTAATTTTAAAATTACATTTAGCTTAGATGCATCTTTACTTTTAGTGGTTTTATTCGGCTTTTCAGTAGTACCAATGTGTATTATAGCATTTTATTCATTTTTTGTAACCATTAAAGAGGCTTATACAAGAAGACCTCCTATGCCCTTGGTTGCTCCTACAGTTAGACAAATTCTTGAAGAAATTCTTTCTTAACTTTTCCGTTTAATATATGATAGAAAACCTATTAAAGTAATTAATATTATTACAGCTCCTATCAAAATAGGTAAAGGAATTATATTATAGAATAAAAAAGATAAACCTACTATAAAAATTATTGAACCCCATACATAATAGTAAGTATCTTCCTTTGAAATTAAACCATGAATTATAGTATAAGCACCAAAGGGTATTAAAATTATGGCAAAAAATTCAAAACTCAAAAAATCTACTCTTCCTAGACCTACTAATATTAAAGCAAAACCTAAACTAATAAAAAATATTGTTGCTGCTATGAATTCATATCGGATTTTCATAATTTTAATTGTATTATACTAATATATATTTTTAAAAGATTATTACTTCCTTTTATACCCAAGTTATTTTAGGAAATAAGTTTAATCTACGTCCTTTAATTCCTAGTTTACCAATTATTAAGCTACGAAGTTCAAATTCCGTAAAGTCTTCTTTAGCTTTT
>JAVVGB010000040.1:0-9675 GCA_032249315.1 Thermoproteota archaeon | reverse complement strand
GACCTCCTTGTAATAACTAAGAAAGCTAAAGAATATGAAAAATACTTTGATATTGCAAATCCTGAAAATGCGCCCATCAATGTTGATATTCTGGTATTCAACATTAACGATAAGCCTAGAAAAGAACTATTAATAGGAATCTTAGGAGCCTTTAAGATTCTATATGGGAGCGGAGAATACTTACTCAAATATGTTAAAGAACTAGGAGATCCAACATTCGAAGAAGCTAAATCTTCATTAAGAGTAGCATCCTCACTTTTGAAGCTTGCATTAGGAACGAAAAATCCTATTGATAAAGATAGACTTTGCAGAGAAGCTTTTGATGCCCTCTTTCATGCAGCTAGAATAGCATCAATGGTTTATCTCTCAACAGAAATAAGCAGATGGGGTTTTATTAAAAGAGAACTACCTGAACCTTATAAAACGAATTTCAGCGAATTTATCAATACGCTTCATATAAATTATTTTTACAATGGAAACTACCCTAAGGATAAAGTTAAACAAGAATTCCATAAATGGTTCAGAAAAGTAGAAATGTATATCAACAGTTTAGAGTCGGAAATTAAGAAAAAAGATACTTCAAAGAGCTAAAGCAATAATTTAGCATTTATAAAAATTGAAAGGATGGCCGCCAGCGGGCCATCAAAATAAAATTAAAAAGAATTATAAGATGTTTAAGAACAAACCTGTCTGCTTTATCATCTATCTCATAATAAAGCCATTTATATTTTAAACGGACATAAATTGACGAAAGTTATTAAGTTTAAATATCTCAGATGCTAATTAATTACAGGGGTGTAACTTGGTTACAGGGGTGTAATTCATGCTATTTGATCCTAGACCTAAGGAAACTCGCAGTGAGCTATTTAATAGAGCGAAGGAACTTACAGACTTAGAGTTTTATGTTAAGAGCGGTTCTCCTCTAATTCTATGTTTAGGAGTTAGAAGAATCGGTAAAACATCACTATTAAAAGTATTTCTTAATGAGAACAACTACCCACATATTTACATTAATGCAAGGAAACTCTCAGAGTACCAATACAGTATCTCAGGTCTCTATAAGCTATTTTCTGAAGCTCTCAATCAAACAAGAATTCCAAGCAAACTTGTTGATTACTTGAAAAGACTCAGCGGAATTAAAATAAGTGCATTAGGAACAGGATTTAATATCGAATTTGATTGGAGAAGAAGAAGCCCTTCGTTAACTTCTCTCTTAGAAAGACTTAATGAATATGCTAGTGAAAGGAATACATATTTCCTTATAGTTATAGATGAGGTTCAAGAATTGAGGTTTCTAAGAGGACACAATAAACTAGACTTTAGACAAATCATGGCTTATTGTTATGATAATTTACGCTATATTAAGTTTGTTTTAAGTGGCTCAGAGGTTGGGTTGCTCTATGACTTTCTTGAGTTTGACAATTACGCTAGCCCTCTCTACGGAAGAGTAAGAGATGAAATTGTATTAAGTAGATTTTCGAAAGAGGATTCAATAAGGTTTCTAGAAATGGGTTTTAATGAAGTTGGAATGTATCCGCCAATGAATATTTTAGAAGAAGTTGTTAATGTGTTAAATGGAATACCTGGTTGGCTTGCATTCTATGGATATAAGGCTGTTCAGAACAAGAGGTTTGATGTATTAGATAGAGTATTAGAAGAAGCTATAGAAATGGCTAGCGGCGAATTAGATAAAATCATAAAGTATGGTAAGCTTTACAAACATATTCTAAGAGCAATTGCTATGGGATATAAGAATTGGAGTGCAATAAAGAGGGGTATTGAAGTCTGGACAGGTATGCGTGTTCACAATAAAACACTATATTATAGCTTAGGTAGGCTTATGAATTTAAGTATATTAGTAAAAGAGAATGAAAAATACGAATTTGCAGATCCAATACATAGAGAGGCTGCTAAGAAATTAATGCTGTAATATTTAATAAAAGAAGCTATCCTTACTTTTATCTAAAAGCTACACCGCAAACTTATGGAAAGGTTATTGCAGATATGATTATTTGAATCTTTTTGATTTTAAAACGTTGTAAAAAATTAACAACTTTATCTCTATTCATATTGACTTCAAGAAATAAGCAAACAAATTTTGAGTCAGCAACCTTGATAATTATTCTCTATCTTCTCTTACAGCTTCCACAGCACTTAATCCTTTAGGCCAATATTTTGCTACTTCATTAGCAATTTCATTTATTTTGCTCAATTCCTTATCCCATTCAATTTGTTTAATGATCATTTTTCAAGACCAACTTTTATTATGCGTCATTTCCTTATTCCTAAAGCTTCTCTATCCTCCCGAATAAGTCTAACAATATCTTCAATATTGATCTTATCAAGGATTTCCTTTTTCTCTTTTAATCTTTCCTCAATTAATATTAATCTTCTCTTACAAACTTCATTTTCAAGTATGTTATTAATAAGCTCAGAGATATTAATATTAAGTCTCCTGGCTTCATCTAATAATTTTCCTCTTAATTTTAACAGAGACCGCGACATGTCTATCCATAGATAGATCACAGCAAATAATATGTAAACTCAGATATAAATATATTATTGTGTTTAGACGTTTGTTGAATATTCTTATTGAAATAGTAATCAAATAGGTAGTGTAAATTACTTTAGATACATAAGGCAAACCTTAAAAAGAAACTTAAGGCATCTTTAACATACTCTGACAAAAGAGTTGGAAACTTCTATTCGTTGGTATAAGATCAATGAAATAAAATTGGCAGAAAATTTTTAATTTTAAAGTTTTAAATATAATAAATTTTTTCAAAAATTTCTATAAATTTATTTAATAACTCATCGCTTAAAGCACTAAGTTCTGTTGGATGATATATTCTAATTTCCAGCAATAAACCTATATCTGTCTGCGTTGCTTTTATCCATAAATACAGATTCTCAGACAAATAGCACAAATTGTTGTAAATATTTCTTTGATTTTTAACTTCAATAGCTTCTTCATACTTCTTACCTATCTCCTTCATTATGTTACGAACAAAATTTACAAATGAATTTATATCGATTCCATCTAAATGTTTAACTGCTCCTACATGATCTTTTCCTGCAAACATTTTCTCAATTTTAACAGAAAGACTTGCTTCATTCATATCTTTCTATATTCTGATCTAAGTGCATGTGTTAGCAATGAAGAACCTTTCCATATAAAATATCCGACTTCGCTTAGAGGAAGATATAAATATAATAAAGAAATTCCAGCAAGGTAAAAGTAAAAGAGGATGGAACTTAAAAGTATGTAACCAGCGTTAATTGATGTAAAGAATAAAATTCCTATTATTCCAAAATATAATAGCAAAGAATGCATAAGCCAAACACTTATATCAGTAGTTTTTCTTAGATTAACCCGTATAAGACGTCTCAATAATAGCATTAAAGCTCCTATGCTCATAGCTGCATAAGCCAAATATGAAAGGATACTTAAAGGATGTAAAAATCCCAATGGAGAACCTTTAGGATTCAGAACATAATTCACAAAATTCATTATTACCATTCCACCAAATCCATATACAAGGAAAACTCTTCCATAAAAATGGAAATTTTCTTCGCATAGAAAACCTGCACGTCTCAAAAATAAAAGTTCATGTACAAATGTATTCATTATAATTTTTAATTTAGCAAAAATTCCTAATCTTTTTTCTTTTAAAAATTCTTTAATTAAATTTATAAAAGGATAAGAAACTTTCCATCTTCTTATTCTTAATATCAATATAATTCCAGATAATAAAAATAAAATTAAATTAAATAAGAAATAAAAAATATCCAAAGGAAATTCGTTCATATTCTATCAAACAATATATTTAAAGCCATCATAACACCAGCTGGGTCAACATGCTTAGGACATGCTTCAGAACATAAACCACAGCCTTGGCAAAGATAAACAAATTCTTTTAATTTGTTTATTTCAGATTTATAACCCATCTTAACAATGTAGATAAAATATCTTGGATTGAATCTTGGTTCCTTATGAGCTATCGGACATACAGCAGTACATAAACCACATTGCCAGCAATTTTCTATATGTTTTCCTCTTGGTAACTTTTTAACTTCTTCCACCAAGGAATGATCAAAATCAGTTATTACTCTTGGTAGAACTATTAATCCCCATCTTCCTGAAGCATCTACACCTCCAAGATCAAGTTTTTCAGGCTCAATTATTCTCTCATCTTCTATATATTCACGTTCAATGATATATTGTCCTTTCCTTTCCTTTTTCTCTTCTTTATTTTCCGTCATGGAACTTTTTTACTTTTCTGCATCACATATTTAATTGCTTGCAAAGCTGCAGCTGAACCTTCACTTATTGCTTCCTCCACCGACATTGGAGCAACACATGCCCCAGCTAAGAAAATCCCATCCTTTCCAGAATCATAATGAATATTAGGTATTCTAGGTGAAAGAAAACCATACTGATTTAAATTAAGACCGAATACTTTTGCTACTTGTTTTGTTCCTTCACCAGGTTCCATGCCTACAGCTAAAACTATCATATCAAACAAAGCTTCAAAAGGTCCTCGAACAAGAGTGTCTTCTCCTTTAACTAATAATTTTTCACCTGTCCAATATATTTCTCCTACCCTTCCTCTAATATAATTGATATGGTGTTCCTCCATACTTTCCCAATATAGTTTTTCCCAAAGTCCTATTGTCCTAATATCCATGTATATTATGTAAATTTGAGAATCGGGTATTAGTTTTTTAATTTCTATCGCTTGCTTTATTGAAACACCACAACAAACGGTGCAACACCATTGATTCGTAGCCTTATCTCTTGAACCTACACATAAAATAAAGCCTATTCTTTTAGGAACCTTTCCATCATGTCTTAAAATTTTACCATTACTGATCATAATTTCTAATTCGTTTATACCAATAACGTTTGGATTTACTCCATATCCATATCTAGGATCCAATGCAGCATTAAAATGTTCAAATCCTGTAGCAACAATCACAGCATTCACTTTTTCGTAATGAATACTTTTATTTTTTAAATTTAGAATTCTAACATTAAAATTATCATCTTTTCTTTCATAGCTTTCAACAATTGAGTTTGTATATACTGTTATTAAATTGCTATTTTTAGCATAATTTATAAGAGGACCTAATACTTTTTCTGTTGGAACAAAATCAGGAGCTAACGTATGATACTTCCATCTTATCGGTGCTCCTCCCAACTCATTATTCTTTTCAACTAATACTACTTTTATTCCGAATTCAGCTATATCTTTAGAAGCTTGAAGACCAGCTGGACCCCCTCCTATAACTAATATTGCTTTATCATTTAGCATATTAGGATACAATATATTTACCTTTAATTACTCTTGGCTGTAGCTTTCTTGGAGGTGGTATTAATAGAAAAGGTTTTGCTCCTTTTTTAATATCTTCAATATATTTTTTATAATCATCATATGCTGATTGCCAATCTATACCCATTTTATTTAATAAATTCCTCCAATCTGCTATATGCCAATGTAACTGGCAAATTTTAAACGGATGAGCTCCCATTGCTAATGCTGCAAACTGAGAATCAGAAATTACAGGAATGGTCTCTTTATAACCAAGGGCTAAAGGAACAACTTGACTTTTGTCAAGAGTTGTTACGCATCCTGTATCATGCGTAATTAAAACATCTGCTTGCGTTTCCTGAACTATTGGTCTAATTTTCCTAAAATAGGCAAAGGATCTGCTTATTTCTCTTTCAGTTAGAATATGTCTAAAACCAAAACCACAGCAATCATACCAAGTACTATAATCTACCAATTTAGCCCCCAAAGCCAAAACTAGACTTGAAGTTGGTGCTGGTCTTATACCATTTAATATATTATCATCATAAGTATAGTCTTCTGACATTAGCTTATATGTATGACAAGCAGCATGCACAGCGACCTTTATATTTGAAACATCATATTTTTTCCTTTCGGCTATTTCATTCCTCATTACATGCAACCATTCACTATAATGAACCAATTCTTCAGGAATTACAATATCTCTGTCTATTTTTTTAAGAATAGCTCTTACTTTATTCCTTATTTCATCATTCATAACTACAAAAAATCTGCATTCTTTGTAATCACCAAAACTTGTACCGCAATGTATCAAAGGATAGGCATTTTTTTCATAGGCAACATGCATGTTTCTTAAAAATACTGCAGTTATAGCAAGAGTATTTGAAGTACCGCTTCCATAATAATTCCACGCAGTACATGATGTTTGGTTTGTATCATCTACATATGGAATGTTTAGCTCATTCATTATCCAATAAAGGGCTGAAATATAACCTGGGATATGTCCACATTGCCCACAAGACTTATGTTGCCAAAGTTCAACTGTAGGTATTTTCTTAATTCTTCCGCTCAAAGTTTTTACCAATCTAGGTTGATATTCTTCATTTACATGATGAATAATAATTTCACCTTTCTTTTCAAGCTCCTTCATTTTTTCTAACATTTTAAGATAATCTTCAATTGTTCCTTTGGCTAATTTTGCTCTTCTTTCTTCTACTAATTTTTGGAATAATTTTTGATCTTCTTTTGTTATACTTATTTCTTCTTTCTTAAAATCTATTAATATTTCTTTATCCATCATTTAACCCCCTTTTCTTTTGCAGTCTCTTCAATCATGTCTGCAACATCTTTTAAAGTATTTCTAATAGAATCCCAAACTCCTGCTTCTTTATGAATGATCATCAGCTCCCTCATGGTTTGTTCATCAACTTTCCAACTTTTATCCATTACAGAATTTAATGAAGGAACAGGTACAGCCTTTCTATCAATTCTTATATTTTTGGCAAGTTCAGCTTTATGAGGACCCCAATCTCTAAATAAAGCTATTGTAGTATGCATATCTGGAGTTATTTGGGTTCCCGTAGTAGTTATCTTATAAACTATCTTACTATAAGGTTCAAGTGCTTTCTTTGCCGAATCTAAACCATATCTAACTGCAATTTCCTTTAAAATAAGAACCAAACCTCCTGGATTATTATGGGCTGGACATACATCCCAGCAAGAATAACATTGATAGCATGCCCAAATATATTGATCCATCATTTGATATATTAATTCTGGCTCATCTTTGGCATGCATTACTTTCTGTACAACAATCCTAGGCTCAAAATCAACAAATCTAAATGCAGGACAAACAGCAGTACAATTGCCACAATTTATACAAGCATAAAAAAATTCATGAAATCTTTCATCATTGTATAGCTCATTTACAATTTTTCTTAAGAAATCGATTTTTTGCTTTCTTGCTTGTTCTGCTTCCCATTGCAAACCAGGTAACCCGCCATAATACCAACCTTCTTCATTAAGTCTGGATAAATAAAATTTTGCATTCATTAACATATTAATATATTAAAAAATATAAATATTTTTACAAATATTAGTAAACGTAGAAATATGAGTAAAAAAAGATATTTGTTTGTGGTAAGTACAGGAGCAAATGAACCAAAAAAGGCTTTTACACCATTTTATTATGCAGCTGCAGCAGCATCCCTTGGCTATGAAACTTATATGTTCTTTTTAGCAGAAGGGCCTTCTTTATTAAAAAAAGAAGTACTTGAAAATTTAAGAACAAAAGAAAACGAGGAGCCTTTGAAGAAAGTTTTTGATTTAGCTATTAATAACGGTGTAAAAATGCTTTGTTGCAGTACATCAGCTAAAGTTATTTGGGATATGAAGGAAAGCGATCTACCTGAAGGTGTAAAATTTGCTGGTGCATATACACTTATTGAAATGGCTTCAGATCCTGAAACATTGATATTCTACTTCTAAAATGAAGGAATACAAAGGTTGCAAAATACCTGAAGAGCTTTATTATGATTTAGAATATCATGTATGGGTAAAAATTGAAAACGATATAGCAATAGTAGGAGCTACGGATCCTGCCCAAGCTTATGCTGGGGAGCTATTAAATATAAAAATAAAGGATGTTGGAACAAAATTAAAAAGAGGAGATATTGCAGCTATTGTTGAAAGTGCAAAATATATGGGTCCTATGCGTTCACCTATATCAGGATCGGTAATTGAAATAAATCAAAATGTTTCAGATGACCCTACTCTTATAAATTCAGATCCCTATGAAAATTGGGTTTTAAAAATAAAGCCTGAAAAATTGGAAGAAGAAATAAAGTATCTAGTAAAAGGATCTGAAGCTTATGAAAAATATAAGCCAATAATAGATAAATGGGGTGTTGATTGCAAAAAATAATGGAAAAGACATAATAATTGTTGAAAATAATACAAAGCCAAAATTAAATTTAGAAAAAGAGAATAATTTGTTTGAAGAAGTTGAAAAAGGAAAATACAATAGCATTATTAGAATTTGGATTAATGATGAATGTCTTGTAAAGGGAATTCATAAACACAAGAATTATGGTTGGTATAGAGAAGATTTAGTAAAAAAACTAGGAATACCTGTTTATGAAAGAAAAACAGGAGGAGGGGTTGTTTATCATGATTTAGGTAATTTAAATTGGAGTTTTTTTATTCAAACATCACTTCACTATTTCGATGGTAAAGAAATGTTTGAAAAGGCAGCAAATATAATTGTTAAGATTCTTAATAAGTTAAAATTAGAAGCATACTTTGCACAACCTAATAGAATTGAAATAGAAGGTTATAAGATCTCAGGAATGGCTGCAAGAGCTTCAAATAAAGCTTTATTGATTCACGGCACATTATTGATCAATACAAATTTAAATCGGCTAAACCTGCTTTGCATTCCTCCACCAAATTCTCCACCTGTTCAAAATATAAGCTATTGGAAAAATGTAAATGTTGCTGAAATTATACATTTATTTGTTAAAGAATTAAAAAATGTTGAATTAAAAAAATTATTTAAATAAATAATACAATTGTGTCTGGATCTGAAGCCATTTCTAAAAATGTTGCTGCACCTATTATATCATCGAATGTGCCTTCAGATAAATTTTCTGCAGTTAAACCGAATAAACTCATGGTTGGTGAACATGCATGAATTTTTACTCCCATGTCTCTGGCCATCTTTAACATTTCTTGTAACGTGGGCATTCCACCTTTTTGTAATAGCTTTGTTAATTCTTCTTGCGATATACCTAAGTCTACGGAAGGCTTGATTGTTTCAGCCATTCCTTTAGTTATTAATTTCATTCCTCCAAATGTAAAATACAGATCAACACGCATATTCTGTGATGCAGCAGTTGTAGCAAGTATTAAAGCAGGATATAACGCATCGGCTGTTCCTTTACTTACAATTATTAATAATTTATTCTTTTTTTGCATAATCTCTATTCTTATATTAAAATTTTCAAATATAAAAATTTTTATATTAATATCTAAAATAATATACTATATGAAAACCAAGCTAGAAAAGCTTTATGAATTGCATGCAGAATTTTGTAAAATGTTTGCCCATCCAATAAGACTTGCTTTACTCGACTCTTTTAGAGAAGGAGAAAAGACAGTAACAGAATTACAGAGAGAACTTGGATTAAAGCAATCAACGATCTCTCAACATCTCGCAAATTTTAGAAAATTAGGTATAGTTACTATAAGAAAGGAAGGAAGAAATATATATTATAAAATTTCAGATGAAAGAATATTAAAAGCTTACGATTTAATTGACCAAGTTATAAAAGAAAGGAAAAAAAGAGAATTAGAAATCTTAAGC
>JAVVGB010000039.1:0-9960 GCA_032249315.1 Thermoproteota archaeon | reverse complement strand
AAATTGCCGCTAATGCTGCAATTATAGCAATAGCTAATACTATTATTATAATCTCAAAAAGACCAATAGCTGGAGCAGGCGATGGTGATGTTGTTATTTTTTCTGTTGGCGATGTCGTTGGTGATGGTGATGGTGATTGTGGAATTGTTGTGATTGTTGTTGGTGATGTTGTTGTCGTTGTTGGTGATGTTGGTGGTGATGTTGTCGTTGTTGTTTGTATTGTTGTTAATATAAATGAACCAGAGATAAATTCAGGCATATAAGCATATTTTGAAACTGCGTAGATCTTAAACTTATATATTCCTGGAGTAAATCCGCTCGTTGATAAGGTAATCCTGAAATTACCATCTGAAACAAATGTTGCATCTCCTTTACTTATTATTTTATCTGCAGGATTGTAGAACCAGTATTTAATTATTACATCCTGTGCCTTAGCAGGCTCATTTAAAATATTTACTTTTAGATCAATGGTGAATGTTTCTCCAATATTAACTGTTTGTGGTGGTTTCT
The DNA here is from genome assembly GCA_032249315.1 of Thermoproteota archaeon. Taxonomy (GTDB): domain Archaea; phylum Thermoproteota; class Thermoprotei; order Gearchaeales; family Gearchaeaceae; genus SCGC-AAA471-B05. Next base: position 9,450 of record JAVVGB010000039.1, on the reverse strand, counting down.
TATATGATACATCAACAACCTTTATTAATCTTTCTACAGCAAAACCACTCCATTTTTCAGGTCCAAATGGATAATTCCTGTTTGCAATAACTTCAACTACGTTATTAACTTGATATTTTGTCATAATGAATGGTCCATTGCTAATTATAGCATGTCCATATTGAGCTATAAAGTTGCTTGATCTTGCATATCTTTGTTTAGCTTCATCCAATGATATAGGAGGAACAGGTAATTGTCCAGCTGTTAAAGCATCAGGTATTTTGTTACCAGAATAGAAGCTATCTAAATATTGTCTAAGTAATGCAGAATGTGTAGGTGAAATTGGATCGATCCAATCATTTCCTCTTGCTTGGGCTTCATCTTGATACCATGAACCTTTATTATCTATATACATTTGTTCCATTGCATACATTAATTGCCAAGGTGTAGTTGTCCAAGGATTAAGAAAAGCTGCTATTTCTGCTTCGTCAAAATGCCAGTAATCAATATAAACTTGAATCTTTGTTTCACTTACTACTTTTATTCCCTTTATTAAAGGAATATATGGTGCAACAGATGATTCATATTTAGCACTGTATCTAGGATCATTTTCAGCTTTGTGAGACCATTCCCATAAGAAATAGAAGCTATACAATATATCGTATATATTCATTGGACTACCATCATGCCAATTACTATAAATTATATCATATTCAACAACAGATTTAGCCTTTAAACCAGGTCCTACTTGTTTCCATTGATGAGTTACAGGATCCCATACAATAGCATCAGCAGGAACATCTACCACAGGAGTTGTTGAAGATTGAATTATCCTATATGGATTATGGAATGTAATGAGATCACCATTATGAGGATGTCTTGCAAGGCCTGGTGCTGATAACGTATTATATATTAATACAGAATAAAGATCTGTTAAACCTCCAATAGGATTGAAGGCACCTCTTGTTAGATATTTAACACCGATAATTACAGGCTTGTCTGGACTACGTACAGCTTCAATATTCCATGCAGTAAATCTGTTAGCCAAACCTCCACCGTATTCATTTACTAAACCTTTAACTCTTTCTTTGTTATATACGTATGCATCGAATAACTGGGTTAACATAATTCTTACAGCTTCTTCTAAACCAATTTTTAATGCTTTTCTTAATAATTCATCTCTTTCTTCCTTAGAGGTATAATTACCTGCTACTAATTTTTGAGTTAAATCATCTAATTCTTTATTCTCATAATTCCAATATCCTGGAGTTGCCCAGCCAGGCATAAAACCTAGCCATGGAGCATAGAATTGGGATACAGTTCCTTCAGAATATTTAATAAATCCCGCAGCTCCCCATCCTTCTGTATAAATATGCCATTTTAATTCCTTTGGATCTGAACCATATACATCATAAAACGCTTTAAGAAGATCGCCGTATATTTTTTCAACTTCAAATCCTAAGTCAGCTAAGAAAGCTGCAAAACTTTCACCGTATTGGAATCTTACAGCATCATCTGCCCTTATGAAGATCTTTATCTTTACAACTTCTCCACCATATCTCCATTTTCCATCAGGTCCTTTAACTGCTCCAGCTTTTATTAAAGTTTGTTCAGCTAAAGATTTAGCGTATGTTAGATCATCTTTTATTCCCAATTCTTCAACAACATCAGCTACAACAGGCCAGTCTGGATCATAAGATGAAATTGCTGAAAGCATTGGAGCGCCATAACCTACCAAAATTTCTGAGACCATGAAATCTCTCTTTGCTGCAAACTGCATAGCCCATCTAAAATCTTTATATTCAAATGGATTGAATTTTCCAGTTACTTCCTTTGGAACAGGATTGAAAATTAAAGAAGTATAGCCTCCTCTTTTATTGAAAACAACAACAACTCTTTCATCAGCTAATAAAGCTTTTATTGTACCGAATGGTGCTCTAAAGAAGTGTAAATCGGTTCCTCCTCTATCTCCACCAGTTTTTACATTTTCCATAGCTTGTGTATCATCGGTAATTTGCTTAAATATCAATTTGTCACTCTTGGGTCCTTTTATTTCTTGTGCTGCTACATCTTTACTTACGTTTGCAAAGTTAATTGCTAGTATACTTACTAGGAAAATTGCTACCATTAAAAAGGCAACTATTTTGGGTTTCATTGTTTTTATTTTATTTTTTCGACTTAAAAATTTAAATTAAAAAAGAAACAAAAAGTAAAGCTTTTTAAGTTGGCATAGAAAACTTTATAAATTAAAAGTTAAAATTAAAAAAATTATCATCATCAATAATGATATTTTCTTATAGCCACCATATACACTCCTGCAAATGCTAAAATTGCTCCTGCAATTACCATAAATAAAGAAGGTAATGCTAAATAAATATAGGGCTTCGTTACAAGTTGAAAAGTTGCTTTATAGCTTATTTTAACAGGCTCTTGACTTAAAATAAAAATAGTAAAGGAAAAGCTCTTCAAATTAATGGTTGAATTCTTATAAACAATATGATATTTATTCTCATCTGAAAATGAAACGTAAAAAGAGGAATTTGAATTAAAAGTTATGTTTCCATTTTTAATATAAGAATAAGAAAATTGGCTTGAATTAATTAATATTATTTCTTTCGAAGAGTTTTTTGAAAGTTCGGTTTCTCCAGAAATTGTTTTTATTTCATTGGTCTCAACTAATGAAAGGAAAGAAAAAAATATTGAAAAGACCAATAAGGTTACACCTATAATTAAAATATATTTGGGATTTTGCTTTTTTTCCTCCCAATATTCATCCATCAAATTAAATTTGAACTATTAGCTTAATATTTATTAAAATATAAATAACTTTAAAAGATGATTGACAAAATTTTTGAAGAAGCACAAAAAATAACCAGTGAAGAAATGGAAATTCTTATAGAAAAAACTATCAATTTGTTAGAAAGTGAAAGAATGTTAAAAGAAATAAATGGTATGTTAGTTAACGAAGATTTAGTATTATGCAGTCCAGCTGATGTAGAAAACTGTACTATAATTGGAGATATTCATGGAGATTTAACAACGCTGTATGAAATTTTAAAGCATATAGATCTTGAAGATAGAATGAAAGATAAAAGAAATAAAATAATATTTTTGGGTGATTATGGAGATAGAGGAGAAAAATCTCCTGAAGTATATTACGTAATTTTAAAGCTAAAACTTGAATATAAAAACAACATTGTTTTATTAAGAGGAAATCATGAAGGGCCGCATGACTTAATGGCTTATCCACATGACTTACCTTTATTTTTAATAGAAAAATTTGGTAGCAAAGGTCATGAAATATATATGCGTATAAAAAAATTATTCGAAAAATTTTATCTTGCTTTTGTTGTATTAGGAAAATTCATAGTTTTGCATGGAGGAATTCCTTCCAAAGCATTAACCTTAGAAGATATTGCGAAGGCTAAAGTTATGCATCCTAAAAAATCTTTACTAGAAGAAATATTATGGAATGATCCTAAAGAAGGAGAAGGTATAGAGGATTCATATAGAGGTGCAGGAAAACTCTTTGGAAAAGATATTACTGAAAAATTTTTAAAAAGAAATAACTTAATGTTACTTATAAGAGGACATGAACCTGCAAGAGAGGGATATTATATTACACATGATAATATGGTTATAACAGTTTTTTCAAGAAAAGGAGCTCCTTATTTTAATGAAAAAGCTGCTTTTCTAGATATAAAATTAAGTGAATTAAAAAGTAAGGAAGATATAAATAAGTTTATAAGAATTATTTAACATCTCTTATATATTTATAAAGTAATAATTGTAAATACCCTGATTTATTATTATATCTTTTATTAAAATATGAACTTATTTCATTATATTTTTTAAATATACTTTGAATATTTATTTCTTTTAAAATATTTTTTAACTCTTTATTAAAAAATTTTAACAATGCTCTAGCAATCCATATATCTATAGGAAAACATTCAAGTCTTTTAAAAGAATATAATAAAATACAATCAGAAATTTTGTTACCTACACCTTTTATATTCATAAGAAATTTTTTAATTGTTTCGGTTTTTTCTTTTTCAAACTCTTCAAGTATTTCTTCATTAATTTTATTGCATAAATCAACTAGATAAGATGAGCGAAATCCTAAGCCTAATTTTAAGAAATCCTTTTCGTTGTATTTTTTAAGTTGTTCTGAAGAAGGAAAATCATACATAATAATATCTCCTAATTTTAATTTTCTTCTTGAAAGGACAGACAAATTTTCAATGATTTTATTTATTCTTTTTATGTTATTATAACTTGAACAAATGTATGAAATTGCACATTCCCATTTGTTTTGTTTTAAAAGTTTTAGTCCAACATACCTTTTATAGATTTTTTCTAATGTATCGTTTTCGAAAATTTCAGAATAATCATCATCTAATCCTAAAAATTCTTCTAAACCTTCTTTTTCCAATTTTCCAGAAATCTTATATTCAATAGTTTTATCGTTTATTTGCCTTAGATAAATTATACTACTATAAGCTACACCGATCCATCCTTTATTTAAACTATACCATCTAAAGATCTGACCTGAGCTAAAAGTATGATCCAAATTAACAATATAATCACTTTTAATTTTTCCTCTTCTCATCAAGTTTTTATATTGCAAAAATTATCTTTTATTATTAGTATTTAATCAAATGGGAGAGAACGACTCGTATATACTTATAAAAAAGTTATTGGTCATTTCAATTTTCATATCATTAACGGTAGCGATAATAGAAGTTATAAGTTACTTATATACTGGCAGTTTTTCAGTTTTAGCAGATGGAATAGATAGCATAGGTAATTTTTTAGTTAGTCTAACAGTCTTAATTGGTTTAAGTTATGCATTTAAACCTCCAGACTTAAGATTCAACTTTGGTTATTACAAATTTGAATCATTGTTTGCTTTATTTGCTTCTATTATAAATGTAATTATGATATCATTAGTAAGCTATTTTGCAATATTAAGAGTTTATGAACACCATACAGTTAGTAACATATATTTGGCTTTTATTGCTGCTTCAATATCTGCAATTACAGCATTCGTAATAGCATTTTATAAATTAGCTTTAGCAAAAAAATTTGGGTTATTATCTTTAAAAGCTGATGCGATCAATTCTATTAAAGATTCATTAGGATCAATTGTAGCAATATTTGGATTAACTTTAACTGGATTTAATTATGCTATATTTGATTTAATAGCAGCTCTAGTAATATCTGGATTAGTTTTTTATGCGAGCATTATAATAATGAAAGAGAGTTCTTTAATATTACTTGATGCATGTCATAATCCTGCATTGCATGAAAAAATTAAGGCGTTAACAAAAAATATATCATTAATAAAAAGTATAGGAGAAATAAAATTAAGAAAACTAGGAACAGGTATTATTGCAGAAATTACCGTAGAGGTTGATGGAGAAATAAAAGTTCAGCAATTAAAAGAAGCATTAAGATTGTTTGAAGATATGATTAAAACAAATATAAAAGGAATTACTAAAGTAAATTTATCAATAAAGTATTGAAAAAATTATTTTTAACCTAATAATATTTTTGCATGAGCTGCAGCCAACTTTGCCACTAAAATCCTGTATGGCGAAGCGCTAACATAATTTAATCCAGCTTTATGTAAGAAAAATATTGAATCGTAATCGCCTCCATGCTCTCCACATATTCCTATTTTAAGATTTGGATTAGATTTTCTTCCTTTTTCTACTGCAATTTTTATCAATTCTCCTACTCCTTCAATATCCAAATTTTCAAAAGGATTTTTGCTTAAAATTCTTTTTTCAAGATATACTGGTAAAAACTTATTCTCTGCATCATCTCTACTAAATGAGAAACATGCTTGGGTTAAATCATTGGTACCAAAGCTGAAGAAGTCTGCAATAGTAGCAATTTTATCAGCAGTAAGACATGCCCTAACTGTTTCTATCATTGTACCAAATTTATAAGGAATTTCAATTCTGTAAATTCTTTTTATTTCTTCATAAGCAGATTCAATTGCATTTAATTTTACGTATAGCAACTCATTATAATCTGAAACATTTGGTATCATTATTTCTATATCTACGGGAATTTTTTCCTTCATTAATTCATAAGCTGCTAAAAATATTGCTTTAGCTTGAGTCTTATATATTTCAGGATAAAGAACTCCAACTCTAACTCCCCTTTGACCCATCATAGGATTAGCTTCGCTCATCCTTTTCACTATATTATATAGCCTCTTAAGTTCTTGTCTTCTCTTTTCATCTTTAGTTTCATACAATTCAATCAATATTTCCTCAGGTTTGGGTAAGAATTCATGAAGAGGAGGATCAAATAATCTTATAGTTACAGGGTAAGGAGACATGATTTTTAAAATCTCTTTAAAGTCTTCCTTTAGCATAGGTAAAAGTTCTTCTAAAGCTTTTTCTCTTTCTTCTTTATTTTCAGCCATAATTACTCTTTTAAATATTTCTAATCTTCCTGGAGCTCTAAACATTCTTTCAGTTCTTAATAGACCGATTCCTTCAGCACCAAATTTTCTAGCAATTTTAGCATCTTCAGGAGTATCAGCGTTAGCCCTTACTCCTAGTCTTCTTGTTTCATCAATATATTTCATAAATTCTTCAAATTCTTTTATAGGCTTAAGAATTTCAGTAGGCTGTTCTCCTAAATAAACGTTACCAGTAAAACCGTCAATTGTAATATAATCTCCTTCCTTTACTATAATATTTTTAACAACAAAAATTCTTTTGTTATAATCTATTTTTATATCTTCACATCCTACAACGCAAGGCTTTCCTATAGCTCTAGCAACAACTGCTGCATGACTTGTCATCCCACCCCTTGAAGTTAGAATCCCAACTGATGCGTAAAATCCATGAACATCATCAGGTTTAGTTTCTTCTCTAGTTAAAATTACCCTTTCTCCTTTTCTATTCCATTCAACAGCAGTATCTGCATCAAAAACAACTTTTCCAGAAACTGCTCCTGGAGAAGAAGCTAAACCTTTAGCTATTGGCTTATCTTTAACTTTTTTCTCATCTATTCTTGGATATAGTAACTGCAATATATCAAATGGCTTAACTCTTAATATTGCTTCTTCCTTTGTTAAAATTCCTTCTTTATACATATCAACACTTGTTTTAATCTTAGCTATTGGATTCATTTTTGCATCTCTAGTTTGAAGCATGTATAATTTACCGTTTTCAATAGTAAATTCAACATCTTGAACTTCTTTGGAAACTTTTTCTAAAGTTTTAGCATAATTGTAAAGTTTTTCATATACATCAGGCATATGTTTCTTTAATTTTTGAATTGGTTTAGGTGTTCTTATTCCTGCAACAACATCTTCTCCTTGAGCTAATGTTAAATATTCCCCATATAATTCATTTTCTCCTGAAGAAGGATTTCTTGTAAATAAAACTCCTGTAGCTGAATTTTCATTTAAATTTCCAAAAACCATTGTTACTATGTTAACAGCAGTACCATCAGCTATATCTGGTGTTATTTTATTTGCTTCTCTATAAAATTTCGCTCTTGGAGATTCCCATGAATCAAAAACAGCAGCAATTGATAATTCCAATTGTTTCCAAGGATCGTTTAAAATTTTTTCTAATTCTTCTTTTTTATATTCCCCTTTTTTTGTTAATTCCTCTTTAATTATTCTTTTATATTCAAAACATAATTTTTTTAAAGCATAACTGTCTAATTCAGAATCATATTTAGCACCATACTTATTCTTTATTTCTTCCAATTTTTCTTTAAATAGGTTTTCATCAATTTTCAAAACAATTTTACCGAACATATTTAAGAAACGTCTATAAGCATCATAGGCAAATCTTTCGTTAGATATCTTAGCTAACCCTTCTGTAACTTCATCATTGATACCTAGGTTTAACACGGTATCCATCATACCTGGCATTGAAACTGCTGCTCCAGAACGTACAGAGACTAATAAAGGATTTGAAGGATCTCCGAATCTTTTACCAGTTTTATTTTCTATATATTTAATACCTTCTTTAACTTCTTCCATTAATCCATTAGGTAATTTTCTACCATTATCATAATACATTTTACAAACATAGGTCGGTATTATAAACCCTGGAGGAACTTCCATTCCTAACTTTGTCATGAATATTAAGCTTGTTCCTTTTCCACCAAATATTTTCTTATTGTTATGATCGGCTTCTTCAAAAGTAAAAACGAATTTGTTTCTTGAAACCATACTTTTATTGATAAATTATCATTAACTTTTTAAATATTTTTAACGTACAAACAAAAAATATTTTAGAAGAATATTGTCAGTTCCTTTCAAAGGGTTAGCTTTACTATGCGAGAAGATAAGATCGACAACTAGTAAATTAGAGAAGATAAGTTTATTAGGAAATTTTTTAAAAGACTTGGAGGAAGAAGATCTGAAGATATCAATTAAATTACTTTCAGGAAAAATATTTCCGCCTTGGATCGATAAAGAGTTGCAAATAGGTTATTCAACAATTTTATATACTATATCTGAGATTAGCGGGGAAGCAAAGGGAAACATATTGAATTTATTAGTAAAAAAAGGAGATTTAGGCGAAACAGCATTCCTTGTATTTAATAAAGGAAAAAAGCTTAAGCCTTTAATAGAAAAAAAATTCACTTTAAAAGAAATTTATGAAAAACTTGATAAAATAAGCGAATATAAAGGAGAGAATTCTTATTATTATAAAAAAAGCATATTAAGAGAATTATTTTTAAATTCTGAACCGATTGAAATAAAATATTTAGTAAAAGTAATTACAAATGAACTAAGGATAGGTTTGCATGAAGGATTAATAGAAGAAGCAATAGCTTATGCATTCAATAAAACTTTATCACAAATAAAAGAAGCATTTTTAATTTTACCAGATTTAAGCGAAGTTGCAGTTTTAGCTAAAAAAGATGAACTAAGTTCTGTAAGCATAACCCCTCTTAAACCTACAAATTTTATGCTTGCAGAAGCCATGCAAAGTGGTGTAGAAATAACAAGTTACTTTAACAAGCAATTATACGTGGAATTTAAATATGATGGAATAAGAGCACAAATTCATAAAAAAGGAAACACGGTTAAAATTTTTTCAAGAAAACTAGAAGATATAACTTTTTTTGTGCCAGAAATTGAAGAAGCTCTTAAAAAAGTTAATGGAGATTTTATTCTTGATGGAGAAATTTTATCATTTAAAAATGGAAAACCTTTACCTTTTAACATACTTCAAAGAAGATTACGCAGAAAAAACATAGACCAAAAATTAATAGAAGAAATACCCTTATCTGCAATTATTTTCGATATTTTATATTTTGAAACTAATCCTTGTGTAAATCTTACCCTAAAACAAAGAAAAGAGACATTAAATAAGTTAAACTTTGACGAACCTATCTTATTTGCTAAATTTTTTGTTGTTAAAAATCCTAATGAAATAGAAGAATTATTTAAAAAAAGTTTAGAGAGCGGATTTGAAG
>JAVVGB010000038.1:0-9974 GCA_032249315.1 Thermoproteota archaeon | reverse complement strand
AAGGAGTAGGTAAAGTTATAGCTGTAATTGCACCTATAATATTTGGAGCTTTATATCAAATTACAGGAGCTGTAACAATACCATTAATAGTAACAATGACTGTAGCAATAATAGGAGCAATAGTAATTTTAATATTTGCACCAGAGACAAAGAAATTGATCTTTGATTAATCCAAAGGAAAATATTTATCTACAATATTAAGAATTTCATCATCCATTTTCCATCCAACAGCATTTAAATTTTCCTTTACATGTACTGGGTTAGAAGCTCTCGGAATGGGAAAAGTATTTTCATATTTGCTAATTATCCAATTTAAAGCTATTTGCGCAGGAGTTTTTTCACCATATTTTTCTCTAACTTTTTCTATAATTTCTTTAGGAATACGTTTTATAAGTTCACCATGACCTAAAGGATAATAGCAAATTATTGCTATTTTGTTTTTAATCGAATATGGAATTATATCTTTTTCAATTTTTCTGTTAGCCATGCTAAAAGGCATTTGATTAGAAACGATCTCATATTTTTTCATAGCTTCTTGAGCTTCAATCATTTGTTGCAAATTAAAATTACTAAGACCTATGTATCTAATTAATCCCATGTCTACAAGATCTTCCATTGCTTTCATAGTTTCTTTAATAGGAATTCTTCTACTTGGAAAATGTATTTGATATAAGTCTATATATTTTGTATTAAGTCTTCTTAAACTTCTTTTACAAGCTTTTATTACATCATCATACTTTAAATGTGATGGCCAAACTTTACTTGCAATAAAAAGATTTTCTCTTTTATATCCTTCTATTGCTTTAGCTATAAGTTCTTCGCTGTTATAAATTTCTGCAGTATCTATAAAATTTATACCTCCTTCGATTCCTACTCTAATTGCCTCGATCTTCTTTTTGTATTTTCTTTTTATTCCTAAATGGGATAATATTATCCAAGATATATCATAGTATGTACCCATTCCAATAACAGAAACCTTCTCGTTTGTTTTACCAAATGTCCTATATTCCATAATTAAAAAAGGCTTTACTAATATTTATTTTTTATAATTAAATTTTAAAAATTTTAATTTTTATATCATCTTAAAAAATAAATTAATATTGATAACAATACTGCTATTAAAGATAATATTATTGCCAAATACTTATTTCTTCTCTCATTTTTAAACATTTTCTAATTTTATTAATATTGATTTATTAATATCTATAATTGCATAATTACCTTGCGATGCTGGACCTGCATTAACCAACAAAGTTTGATTTATTTGATCTATATTTCTTGCTTCATGTACATGACCACTTATTACTAAATGTGGCGAGAATCTTTCTACAAATTTTCTTACACTTAAACTTCCTGCATGAACTTTACGAGAAGAAACAAAATCAACTTTAGTATTTATTGGGGGAGTATGAGAAAGAAGGATTAATTTTTCGTATTTTTCATTATTCTTTTTTAATTTTTCATAAGTACTGTTTAATATTTCTTCTATTTCTTCTTCGCTAAATTCCAATGGGGTATTAAAAGGCGTAGGAGAAGAACCACCTAGTCCAATTATAGCTATTTCTTTATAAACCAAATAATTTCCATGTAAGTTTAATTTGTTTATATCTTCTTTGTAATCATGTATTATATCACAATTTCCTGGAACAAAGTATACTTTAGAAAATGAACTACTTATTAACTCAATTATGCTTTTTGCTTCATTATAAGAACCAAAATCCGTTAAATCGCCTGCAACTAAAACCAAATCTATATCATGTTCTTTTACTTTATTCAGTATTTTACTTAAAGTACGTGTATTACCATGTATATCTGAAAGGGTTAAGATTTTCATAAAAAATAAATTATTTAAGGGAAATAAATCATTTAAGATGAAAATAACGAAGAAAAAATTAATCCTGCTAATCATTCCATTGATTATTTTAGGCTTATTTATAATTTATCTCAATTTAGCAATAGAAAATTTCGTAGAAACAGAAATCATAGATTTAAGTTATCAATATATAAAGGATAACGATGCTTATTTAAACTCGACTGTAAAGATAATAAACAAGTCTCCTTTCAATGCTTTAATTAATAACGTTTATATTGAAGCTTATTATGAAAACATTAAAATAGGATATTCTGAGTTCAAAGAACAATTTGAACTTCAGAAAGAAAAGATAATAACTTTACCTTTTAAATTAAATTTGAACGAGTTAAAGAAAATAATTAAAGATCTTGTTGAAATAAATGAAACTGAAATTAGCTATAAAGCAAAAGCCTCAGCTTCAATTAATTTTATAGGATTTTGGATAGGAAAGGATGTAAATATTGAAGGAAAAGTTAAGCTTAATGTTAATTTTTTATACAAATCGGTCTCTTGGAAAATAGATATAAATTATATAAAGGTCATAGGAAGAAATGAAACAAATCTTTTTGCCAAAACAAACGTTAACATTACCAATTATTCTCCTTTCGACATTACAATAAACAAAGGGAGAGTTTTTATTTTAAACGATATTGGTTATTTAGAAATCAAAGACAAAATAGAATTAAAAAGCAAAGAAGTAAAGAAATTAGATTTGGATCTAATTATAAACGTAAACCAAGCTACGGTCAATATGATAAGTGAGATAGTAAATGAAGGTAAAGCAAACATTCATTACAAAGCAGAGCTAAATGTCTATATTAGAGAATTGGATTTAAATTTAAATGTTTCAATTAAAAACAATACAACCTATATTAGCAAAAGTATAAAAGATTTGATTATAATTGATAAAATATATTTATTAAAAGGAAATACAAAAATTTTAATATATTTAATTAATGAATATGGTTTAGACTTTATACTAAAAGATTCAACTATAAATCTATTTTATAATAATTATAATATAGGAAAAATAAATGTTCCTAAAAATTTAAAAATTGAATCAAATATAACAAAAATTGAAGCGAATATTGAAATAAACCAAAATAATTTAAGAAATGCAATAAACGATTTAATTAATAACAAGAAAATTACAATTGAAGCACAATTTAATGGTAATTTAAATATTTTAAACAAAGATATTAGCGTATCTTTTAATTTGAAACAAGATATAAAATTTGAACCTTTTGTTGATTTTGAAATTATTAATGTAGCCAAAACTGGTAGTAATATGTATTATGCTGAGGTAAAACTAAATTCTTCTATAACTGATATTCTTTTAGTTGAGGTTTTCATTAAAAAGGCGAATTTTGAAATATTTTATGATAATAAACTTTTTGGAAATGCTGAATTAGCAAAACCTATTACATTAATAACAAACAATCCAACAAGAGCTGAGATAATAATTAAAGCTTCAGAGTCCTTGAAAGGTCCTATAACAAAGATCATAAACGGTGAGGAATTAAAATTAAACGTAAAGAATTTAGCTTTAGATTTTAATTTAATAGATAACAGCTATTCAATAGTACTAAATGAAATAGATCTAAATATCCAGAAGATAAACTTAAATCCAAATATAAAAGCAGAAATAAACAGAGTTACATTTTTAAATTCCAAAGAGGTAGAGATAGAGATAACAGCGTTTATTAATCTAGGGGATATACCAAAAATAACATTTAACGTTAACAGAGCTACAGCCGATTTATACCTAGATAACGAATTAATAACAAAAGTTAATTTAAGCAAATCAACAATTATAACAGAGAAAAGTAAAAACTCATTTATTTTAAAAGCCTTAGTTAAAAAAGAGGTCAATAATTTAATTGAGAAGTTTTTAAATAATGAGCTTGTAAGATTTCAATTAAAAAACCTTAATATTTCTCTAGAAGTTTTGGGAGAAAGTTTAGAAGTTGAATACAATAAAGATATAGAAATAACTTTAGAAAAACCTATAAAACTTAGTATTGAGGGAATAATCGAAAATGTATCCTTTGCCAACATTGAAAAGCATTTCGATGTTAAATTTAAAGCAAGTTTAAATTCAAGTATAAATATAAACAATGTAAGAATTATAGATATTAACGCTGATATATATTTGAAAGATAAATTTATAACAAAAATAAATTTAGATTTAAACTTATTAATTCAATCTAATTATGTAGCTGTTAGCAAAACTATAAGAATAAAACTAGATGAAAATACTTTTAAAGAAATTATTGAAATAGTTTTGAGCAATAAACAAGCTGAATTAGGCTTAAGAAATATTATAATAAATAGCAAATTAGGTAATGAAGACTATCAAATAAACTTAAATAATGTAATAGCTTTAGCTAAAGTACCGTATGAAATTAATGTTTACATTCCAGATTTTCAAATTCATTATCCTGGCAATAAATTAACTGCAGAATTTTCAGCAACAATAAAGGGATTTAATTTTGGTTTAATGCCTGATGAACTAATCCTTGATGCTTATTTGAATGACAAAAAAGTAGCTCAAATCAGATTAATAAGTATCTATAATCCTTCAAACTATTTAATGAGAGGTGTTTTAGAAGCTGAATTCACTCAAGAGGGATTAAACATGCTTGCTACACCATTGGTTCAAGGTAAGAAAATATTCATATTCGTAAATAGTGCAAAAGTTAAAGTAAATATTAATGGTTTGTATTTGAATGATATTTTAAACTTTGAAAATCCTGTTTTGGTAATTATTAACCACAATTTCGTATTAAATTACTCTATAAAAATTTTAGATATTCAAAACAAATATCCAGGAGATATATTTCCAGTTAAACTTTTAATTAGCTATGAATATAAAAACGGAGTTAACATTCCTTTAACAGTAAAAAGTGCAAAATTTGAAATATATAATGCTACACATAAATTAGGTGAAGGATATATAAAAGGAGATGTTTTATTAAGTTCAAACAAAGGTAACATTACAGTTGAAAGCGAGTTATTAGTTTATAGAGCACATATAGGCTGGTTTATAGAGAAATTCTTGTTTAGTGATACCTTCTCCATAATTTTAGATAATATAATTGTAAATGCAAAAGCTTATAATTACGAAGTAGAAGTTGCTTTAAATAAGTTAATTTATTCAGAAAAAGGACCAAAAGTTACTTTTAACGTTGAAAGATATTCAATTGTTTCAGTATCTCAAGCTGGAATAATAATAGATGCAGATATAAGTTTCGTTAACCCATATAACATAACCGCTTTAATTACTTACTTACCAGCCTCGAATAGAACAATAAGCTTTGATGTTTATGAGTCTAATAAAGAAGCCCATCCAGGATTAAATTTAGGATATGGTTATTATACTTCAGAATATCAAATACAGAAAATGCAAAATAATGTAATAAAAAATGTAAGGATCGTAATTACTAATGCTGCACATCTACTTTTGGCACATGATTATGATCCAAATCCCTTTGCAGTTCATATAAAAATATATGTAGATGCTAAAGGAGTATTAGGATTAAGACTTTATGAAGTATATACAAAAGTTAATTTTAATATAAACAATATATATATTGAATTTAGAGCAAGTATTTTATAATGTATCAAATAAACTTAAATTTTTATATATTATCGCTTTATAATTTTTTAAATATATATAATCTAATATTGTTCCTTTAGATTTATAAAGTTCTAAATTGAATATTAAATCTTTAAAAATTCCTCCAGCTAAACCATTGGAAATTAATGCAGCTCCTTGGGCAGCTTCCTTACATAAAAGAGGCTTATCTTCAAAATATTCCCCTTTATTTATAACATACTTTAATCCTTCTATCTTTCTTACTTTTGCATATTTTCTTAATCTTCTTCTTACTTCTTCATAAATTCCTTCTATTCTCGAAAGTCTTCCTGAAATTAAAATCTCCTTTGGATATCTTAAGCTTACAAGCATTGAAGAAACCATCTTTTCTATTCCTTCGAAGAAAGCTTCAGAAGCAAATTCGTCTTTTAAAATATCTTCAGGATTATCTGATTGTAATATATCAGAAATTCCTCCACTAAAAAGGACTTTCTTTTCAAAGTTACCTAAAATATAAGCAAGTTCACCATCCATCTCTCCTAAAGATTTAAAAGAAATCGATGCGTTTGTTCCTCCTATACCATCAATTATTTTGCCCTTTTCTACCGCGATACAAGCATTATAAGCATAACCTAATTCTACCAAAATAAAATTGGTCTCTTTATGATCAATTCTATAGTATCTACATTGATCGTATATTCCTAGAACAGCTACACATAACTTATCAGCAGTTCCCATGTCAATTTTGTTTATTTTCCTGTAACTTTTTACCGTAGGTAAATGTATTACGCCAGGAATTAAGTAAGCATTATAATTTAATTCTTTAAACATTTTTATTAGCTTGGTTAATCCTTTTAGAACAGGTATTCCTTCATCTGTCTTTTTACTTAAAGTTATTAGTTTCATATCTACTTCGTTTAACTGCGAAATATGCTTTAAGGATATTCCGTATCCTGAAGGAGCTACTATTAAATTAGGTTTAAACTTTTCTATTAATTCTATAATAATCGAAGGATCCTTTGCTACCTCTTCTGAAGGAAAACTTTCATCTATTATAACCTTTATACTTGAATCTTTTTCTTCAATTCCACAAACATCAAAACTTTTAGTTCCTGGATCTATTCCTATTGTTAGCATTTATTTTTAAAATGAAAAGTTGATATTTATTTTTAATGAAATTTAAATTCCTAATAGCTGAATCTTCATTGGAACTTATACCAAAGGAAATAGTTAATCATCCAGCTGTAATTTCAGATGCTTATAAAAGAGGAAAAGATCCTTCAAAAATTATTTTAGATAGAGCTAAACATCATTTTGCAATGTTAAAATTACCGAATTCCATTAAAAGAGGAAGACCAGACATCGTTCATTCTTTACTTTTGGTTCATCAATATAGTTTATTGGCTCAAAATAATTTAAGCAAAATGTATATTCATACATTGGAAGATAAGATAATCGAAATAAACAATAAAACAAGAATACCCAAAAATTATAATAACTTTATTGGGTTAATTGAACAGCTTTATGAAAAAGGAGCAATAATTAGCGAAAATGAAGAATTATTAAAGTTAATAGATATGAAATTAAAAGATTTCATTCAAGGAAATAGTTGGGTAGTTTTTCATGAGAAAGGAGATAAAATAAGTTTAAATAATTTAGCTAATCTCTTAGAAGGAAAAATAATAATTATAGGAGGATTTCCTCATGGAGACTTCGAAAATGAATGGATATTAAAAGAAGCGGAGAAAATAATAAGAATTGGAGATAAAGTTCTTGATTCATTTCAAATTCTATTTAGAATAATAACCATCCTAGAAATGAATTTAAATTTGATTTAAAAATTATAAAATAGAGATGAGAAAGGTACAAAGCGCTGAATGAATGATGACAGAAGGCCTTTGATCTTTTTCAAGCTTGTGTTGATGGAGTTGTTGTTCTTCTTCGATAAGGAAGAACTCTAAATCTAACAGTTCTTCTTTTACCGCTTATCAAATCTTCGATATCTTCTTTAAAGGCTAAGAGATTTATTGTTAATAAAGCATATTTTTTATCTTTGGATAATCTCATTACTATTCTTCCTTCCTGAGGTCTTTCTTTTTTTACAACAGGTACTTTAACAGAAATTTCTATTTTACTGTCAAGGTTGAATTCTTTTATTTTATTCTTTATTTCTTCATAATTAGAATAGTCAACAATCCAAGTGTTAGTTAAGGAATCATATTTTGCATTTATAGATTTTAAATAATTAACAAAGTCTTTATGATACTCCTTTAATCTTATCTTTACTTCACTCATAACAAATATTAAATTTTTTAAAATAATAAATATTCGTTCTTATGTAATAAGTTTTTAAATCGGTTAAAAAGTAAAAAAATTATTTGGAATTATTTTCAATTTTTTCCTTTCTTATTTATTCCTTTTCTTAAAAGTAAAACTAAAGGTAATAATATTGCTATTGGAATTACTACGAATAATAATATTAAATACGGGAGAGATGGATAGGCAGGTTTAGGATTAAGTAGCTTACCATCATTTGGCGTAGAATATAATACAGCTTCCTCAAATTGGAAAAATACAACGTAATCATAGGCGAAACTAACTACTAGAGGAACTTCGCATCCTGCATACTTTCTTATTACTGAGACAGTTTTCTTTACAAATTCTTCATTGAAAGGCACATTTTTAGGTATAGGTAAAGTTATATCACGTCCTATCATAATAATATCCTTTATTTCAAAAGTAAAATTATAGTATTCCTTAAGTAAGTTTAGATATTCATTCAAACCATAATCATAAAACCTGTTGACGGCCTCCCTCTGTTTCTCATATATGCTTTCTGCAAAATAATCTTCGAAAATGAAGACTAATGCATTATATTTTTTAACAAAAGGTCCAATATATTTAAGAACAATGTTGACCTTTTCATCAGTTATTTTATACATTCTAATACCTACGGTAATAGGTTCAAAACCCAGAACACCCAGCATCCATATACCTAAGTCTCCATGTTGCTGGAATAATTCATTCTTTATCTTATCAAGTTCAGTTCTCAATGATTCGACGTATAAATAACGTTCATAGGTTTTTAGAGGGACAGTTAAATTATATTTAGCTGCAAGCATGTGAAGTAGAAGCCAATATTCATCATTATAATCTACATTTTCTTTTAATTCTAGATAATATGTTTCATTAGCTTCTCTTACTAAAACAGGATTTGGATATTTGGGAGTATTGTACTTCCAATATATATACGTTTCATTGCATCCCGTTATTACCATGTCAGGATTTCTTTTGGCCACTTCAACAGTTATTCCTTGCATCTCGTTTGCTTTTACATTCAAAATATTAATATTAAGTAATATTACCAAAACCAAAAGTGAAAATATAACTTTCTTCATACTTTCACCAACATGAAGGTCCTGTTCCACAGGTTATAAACGATATATCAGGCCAAATTTCCTTAACCTTGATTGCCCATGAAGCAACCATATAATTAGGATCATTTGGTCTAGCAGGGTCAAAACTAGTTGTAATGCCATAAATTATTGCGCCATATTGTGGTAGTAAAAGTGGATAAATCAAGATCCGCATATAAACTGGCCCTCCGCTATCACCGCGCCCAGCTATCGGGCCATCATAATACGGCGTATTATTCTTCGGATTCAGTTTGGTTATCAATAATGTAGGATAGAGATCGCCGGTTCTATATTTTGCACGATAGTCATATTGAAGTACAACACCATAAGTTAGACCTGTAGTCCTTCCGGATTTATATAGTATGTAGTTTTCATTACGTTCCATCTCTTTAAAAGGTGTTTTAACATCTAAGATGCCTACTCTTCTAGTAGGATCTGGGAAATCAAATCGAAATCGAGCAGTCAGACCATCTTCATAAATATGCTTACCAATACCTCCCTCATGACCGCTACCTTCGATTCTTATTAATCCTGCATCTGCCCTATTATCAATACGCTCATCAACCATCCTAATTCCTCTTCCTATAAAATTACTCCAATCCCACCAAGAAGCTTTTCTTGGTTGATCTATATAATCTCCTCCATTAGCTGTTTCTATGCAGTGACCTGCTGTAATGTAACCGTATTTTCTAACATTATTTTCTGTAAAATTAACAGGAAAACCTAATGAACAAAAACCTTTGCTAAAAGAAGGTCCATACCATGCTGCTTTAGTTATTTCAATTTGTGTTCCTCCTAACAATGGTCTATATCTTAAATCATACCCCTCAAATGCATTTTGGGCGTAAACCATACTACTACCATATACCAGAAATGCTAGCATTGCTACCAAAATAATTATTTTGCCTCTCACAAAAAAAAACAATTTTCAAATATTTAAATTTAACTACTATATAAACTTTATGATTTTAATTTCAAAAGTGGTTTATCTATCTTCAAACAAAAACTTAATTTTACTATATTCTTACTTCACATTTGAAAGATATTAAAATACTCGCTTTCACTTAACATTATGCATTGCTTCATCATTAAACAGTCCTAAAGGTAA
>JAVVGB010000037.1:0-10267 GCA_032249315.1 Thermoproteota archaeon | reverse complement strand
CCATCTTCTAGCTTCTCTTATAAGTATCTTCGTTTCCTCTAAAATATGCGCACTTTCTACTTCAAGGACACATTTGCTTCCTAATTTTTTTGCTTTCTTAATAGATAATAGACTATGATTGGCCCATCCATGAAATATATCGCATTTTTCAACGAAAAAAATAGAAGAAAGTTTATCAAATGTTATTGGGAGTAATATGTTATTTACTAATTTATTTTTATAAATACTTTTCAACGGTGAAATTACATTTAAATTTTTACCTTGTGAACTATATGAATCTTTAGATTTTAAGTTATAGAAAATGTCAAGACTTATTAATTTTTTTAGAACATTTTCTTTTTTCAAATAATTAGTTGCTTGTATAGCAGTTTCCCATGTAAGATCTTTCTTTACAAAACTACAAATTTGGTAAATAACTTCCATAAAATAACTTTCTCACCATTTTATTGTTTTAAGAATCTCATTAATTCTGTGCCAGTAAGTATAATTTTTATATACTTTTTCCTGTCCCTTTATTGCAATTTCTTCTCTTTCTTTCTTATTACTTAAGTAGTAGTCAATTTTTTCAAGTAAATCATCGTTGTTGTAAATAATTATTTCCTTTCCTATTTGGAATAAATCTTCTATACCATTGGCATAATCTGTTAGAAGAAATGAACCGCATCCCAATGCCTCATATACACGCATATTAGCTTTCATACCGAATAGAGCATCGATTTTTTTAAAAATATTTATTGCAATTTTACTATAATTATATGCCTTTGTAAGCTCATGCCCTTTTACACTTCTGCCCATTATTTTTTTTCTTAATTGTTTATTCTTGCATCTTAAAAACCATCCTGGACCAAAGATCTTTAAATTATAGTTTTTAAGTTTGGATAATAAATATTCTCTTTCTTTTCTATAAGTGCCTATGAAGCATATATCGCAGCTAAAGTATCTGTAATCATTTATATTAAATGGTAGTTTTCTATGTATATCTGGGTCGCAAGCGTAACCTAAATACTTTGCATTAATTCCTAGTTTTTTATATAATGGTATGAATTTTCCCATCGAAGTGAAAACATAATCGCTTAATAAAGAAACCTTTTTTGATCTCTCAAAATTATTACCTTCTGCTTCATCAGTCATATAATGAATAATTAAGTTGCAAAATTTTCTTATATGAGTCATGGTTTGTTCTGTTAAATATATTCCTTTAAAAATTAATGTAATATCAGGTTTTGTTTTTTCAACAATTTTACTAACTTTCCTATTATATCTTGCTAAGTATAATCTAGAAAACAAATTATAATTAGGATAAAAATAACCGTATAAATTATATAAAATGGGAATTACTTGAAAATTATAATATTTTATAAAATTATATTGATAAAACCATTCTAAATTATATTTATCATTAGCACCTAATATAATAATTTTATATACCATAAAAAACTTTATTAAAATCTTTAATAAATTTATGATATAGGAATAATTGCATTTAATATGTCTTTAGCCATGTTTTCATAAGTGTAGTTTTTAATAATCTTATAAGCATTGGATTTAAACTGAATTAGCTTATTTTCATTAGCCAATATATCTTTTAATGCATTTTTTAAAGCTGCAATATCCTTTTCCTTTACAATATATCCATTATATCCATTCAAAACTAAATCTTCAGAGCAACCTACAGCATCTGTAACTACCACAGGTCTCGAAGCCCAAAGTGCTTCATTAACTACCAATCCCCAAGGTTCAGCCCCTTCTTTATCATGGTTTATTGCTGGCAAAACAAAAACATCACATGCCAACATATATAAGGTTATTTCATTATGACTTTTCCATCCAAAAAATTTACACTTCTCTTTTAATCCTAGTTCTTTGCTTAAATAAATAAGCTTTTTATTAAGAGGGCCATCACCTATGATCCATAGTTCAACGTTATTTATTTCTTCAATAAGCAATTTAAAAGCCTTAATTAAATATTCAACACCTTTCCTTTCAACTAAACGTCCTGCATATAAAATTACTTTATTATTTTTTGCATATTTCTCTTTCATTTCTTTAGCTTTATTTATTTTTTCTTCATCAATGTTTAGTAAAGAAGAATTTCTTATTATTGTGATTTTATGTTTTGGTAAACCTATTTTTCTAAAGTATTTATAATGCTTTCTCCCATGCGTTATAATTTTATCTGATTTTCTGAATATGAAAATTGCATAAGGCTCTATGATCCTTCTTATAAGACTTTTCTTCCAATCCCAAATATCAGCCCATATAACAATTTTTCCAATAAATTTTTTTATAAGTATCAAGAACAAAAGTTCCAATCTAAATATTGTATCAGCCCATATTATAACATTGTATTTTCCTTTTATAATTTGAGCAAATAATATTACTGAGTTTTTTAAGAAATCTAAATAATTTTGCTGGAATAATTCGATGTGATTAAAGTTATATTTTTGTTTTGTTGTGGAAGTTGACCTTGTAGATAATACAGTAAGATCTATATTCTTAGCAATGTATTCAAATACAGGTGTTCTATTCCAAGTAAGGTGAGTATGAACTATTATAACTTTTCTTAAATTCTTCATCTTCATTCAAAATTTTTTGATATAACTTTATCCAATTTTTTGCACAATTTTCCCAAGTAAACTTTTTAACTCTTTCTAATCCTCTTCTGCTTAACTCCTTTCTTAAATTATCATCATTTAATAATTCAATTATCGTTTTTGCAATCGCATTGGGATCTCTAGGTTTTACAAAAATTCCTGCATTTCCAAGTTCATATCTTGTAATTGGTAGGTCTGAAGATATAACTGGAGTGCCACATGCCATTGCTTCTAATGGTATTAATGGCATTCCTTCTCTTAATGCAGGAAAGACTAAAAATTTTGCGGCTCTGTAAAATTTTGGCAATAGATTATCATGAACAAATCCAGTAAATGTGATCTTATCTTTTATGCCTAACCTATTGATCAAATTAAATAAGTAATCAATATTTTTCGTGGATCCTACAAATAAGAAATGAGCATCCTTTACTTCTTTAATTACAAGGGGTATGGCTCGAATCATATAATTGTATCCTTTATCTACTCTAAAGGGACCAACAGCTAAAATATAATCATTTCCATATTTCTCAACAATATCTTTACATTCGACTTTATCATTAAACACATTTAAATCAACTCCTTCTACTGGCGAGAAAATAACTTTATCATTGCTTAGATTATATATTTTGAGCAATTCATTCCATTCATATGTTTCTGGCAAATATTCCACTGAAATAACATCAGATAATTTATAAAGGAAATAATTATATGCACGTTGATACATTGTTTGAATTAAAAGCGGAAAAGATTGATCAGAAAGAATTGGTTCATGAAATATGTGAGTAATAATTTTATTAAACTTATTTTTAAAAATAGGAAAATGGGAAGAAGCAAATATATGAATTATATCTTGCTTTTTTAGTTCTTCAAAATATTTACGATAGGTATAAAAGGTGAATGATATTAAGTTTAAATTTAATATACCTTTACTTATAGAATTTGTTTGTAATATCTTTAAATTTTCATCATTATTTTCTTTTTGAGCTACACCGTTTATTTTGGAACAAAAAACGGTAACTTCTATTCCTTCTTTTACAAGAGCTTTAGCGAACGCTTCAACGCTTCTTTCCACACCGATCCAATAATAATTCCTATTTATCGGATAAGCGAAAGTAACTAAACCAACTTTCATATTTTTACTCAATTTTTATAAAAATTTTAAGAAAAATTTAAACATCTTATTAAAAATTAACTCTTTTGATCATAACTAGGAAGGTTGGACTAAGGAATTTTAGTTTATTAAGATATATGAATTTCACATGAAATCCTAATTTTTTTATAATTTTGAAATCTCTTTCAAGCTGTGCTTTAAAAGGTTGATAGTAATATAACCTATTTGAATTTAAAAAATGTTCTACCTTATTTTTGCCATAAATTAAACTTAATATTTTTATTGTAGGCAATTTAGAAAATTTGTTGCTTATTAAATACCTTAATGTTCTTAATGCGAATTTATATATGCGATGTCTAAACATACTCATGAAAATTTGAATGCTTGCCAGGTATTTTGCTTCTATAACTACATTAAACTTTGTTACCCTTAATATTTCTTCTATAGCTTCTTTATCATTTTCTATAAAGTAGAATGTATTATATGAAAAACATTTATCGATCGATTTATCCTTGAAAGGAAGATATGATGCATCTGCACATATTAGATTTACTAGATAATTACGTGGTTTCAATTTTGCATATCTTAATATGATAAAGGAAATATCTATTCCAAAATATTCAGCTTGATTATTTAATATAATTTTAATGAATCTTCCTTCACCTGTACCTATTTCAAGAATCATTTCGCCAGGATTTATTTTTAGCAAATCTATAATTTTTAGAAAAACAGGATCGTGTAAAGGTAAATTTTTCGCTCTCTGTACCCAGCTATAAGAATAATCAGTTTCAATAAAGAATTTACTGGAGATTTTTTTCTTTTTTAGCTTCATTTATTGTAATCTCTATCCCTTTTTCAAGAGGAGTATATTTCCATTTTAGTTCTGTCATTGCTTTTAAAGGAGATATATAAGGCATGCTCGGGCCTTCCTTTTGAATTGGATTAAATACAACTTCAAATCCATATTTATCTTTGAGAATTTGGGCTATTTCTTTTATGCTTACATATTCAGGTGATATAAGATTATATATTTCGTTATCTTTATTCATAGCTAATATGCATCCTTCAACAACATCTTCAACAAAGGTATATTGATTTTTCCTTTCACCTTTGCCCCATACTTCAATAGGTTGGCCAGACAAAGCAGCTTCGATAAAAGTTTTTATAACACTTGTGCAATTCCCCCAACCATAAACTGGGCCAATTCTTAAAATTACATATTTTAATTGATACTTTCGAGAATAATCAAATATTAATGATTCGCACATTAACTTACTTGCACCAAATAGCTCCATATTTCTAGGTTCAAGGGGTGTTATTTCATTAACAACCATTTTAGGATTTAAACCATCGTAAACATAAAAAGAACTTGCAAAAATTATTTTGTCAACCCCATTAACTTTACAGGCTTCTAATACGTTTAAAGTACCTAATACATCTAAAATGAAGCTTTCATATGTTTTCTTTCTAGATTTTTCAACGGTGGATCCTGCTAAATGGAATAGCAAATCTATGTTTTTCAAAGCATTTTTAATTTGGTTTAAATCTGTAATGTCTGCTTTAATGAAGTTAATTTTATTATTAGGTGGGACAATATCAATGTTAACAACTTCATAATTTTTTTCAATTAATTTTTTGATCAATCTTGAACCAATGAATCCTGAGCCTCCTGTTACTCCAATTATCATTAAATATATAATTAAATAAGACTTAATAAAGAATCAATTATATATTCTGCTTCTTCGCTGGTTAATGTTGGATATATTGGTAAACAGATATGGGAACTGCATAATTTTTCAGCTTTAGGAAGATTAATTTTCAAATTTTCGAATATAGGTTGTTTATGCAGAGGTATTTCATATACAAAACCGCTTAATGATATTCCGAATAATTCCTTCATTTGTTCATATATTTTTTCTCTTTGAAGCTTTGGATCTTTTAAATAAACGACATACTTATAAAAATTACATCTTTCTTTTTCTGGAATTTTTCTTGGTTCTACTTTATTTATTTTTTGCAATTTTTCATTATAAATTTTTGCAATTTTTTCTCTTCTAGATATCGATTCCTCAATTAATTTGAGCTGAGCCAGACCAATTATAGCCTGAAATTCTGTCATTCTCCAATTGTTGCCTAGAATTGAATATATATTTTGATAAATTCCCTTTGGTTCTTTACCTTGATCTTTTAATATTCTAATCTTTCGAGCCAGTTCTTCATCATTAGTTACTACCATACCTCCTTCACCAATGCTCATAACTTTTGTTGAGAAAAAAGAAAAAGTAGCTGCATGGCCAAAAGAACCAGCCATCCTTCCATTATATTTGCTTCCATGGGCATGTGCTGCATCTTCGATTAAATATATTCCTTTTTTATCGCAGAATTCCCTTAGTTCATCTATTCTTGGTGAAATTAAACCGCCTATATGAACAATTATTATAGCTTTTGTTTTTTGTGTCACACGCTTTATTGCATCATCGATATCTAAGTTTAAATATTCATCACAATCTGCAAGAACAGGTATGCCACCAGCTCTTATAACTGCTGCAGCTGTTGCTATAAACGTATTAGTTGGTACTATAACTTCATAACCTTTAACTTGTAAAGCCTGTAATACTGCATCGAGAGCTGATGTCCCGCTAGAAGTTACTATTGAGTATTTAACTCCTATGTAGCTAGAAAATTCTTTTTCAAATTCTCTACAATATTTTCCTTCAGTAAGATACTCGCCTTTTTCTAGCAAATCTTGAATATTTCTCGTTATGTATTCAATTGATTCCTTAGTAAACCAATATTTATGTCCAGCTATTTTATGTTTTTTCATACACCTTTATCTGATTCACAATACTTTTTATAAAATAATATTTTTAGGATATTTGTTTTTAAAATCTTTGTAGAAAATTGTAGAATATTAACATAACCAATAAAATTACATGAATTCTCTAAGTTTTAAAGCTTTTTGTATATTCCAAAAACAAAGGATATTAAATTTCCAGCATAAGGTATTTCTTTCAAGGAATTTTCAAGAAAGCTTATTTCAGAATCTTTTAAAACCTTCAATCTTTTTGTTGAAAAAATGTATATTGTAAATGAAATTAAAATACAACTAAATAAAAGAATATAAAACTGTGCTACACCAATTATAATTCTGCTTAAGGTTAACCATATAATATATGAAGGGATCACTGATATTAACGCTATTATAAGTATCTTTGCTACTTCATAAAATTTTATTTCTAAATTTAATTGCTTTCTTATGAATCTTAAATAAGGTATATATGAGGGCCATCCTGCTATTAACGCTCCAATCAACGCTCCGTATATAGAGAATAAAGGTATTAATACGACGCTTGAGATGGTTGCACTTATTGCATAAATTACTGAATATTTGAACACTTTTTTAGTATATCCTTGAGACATGACCAAATAAAATATTGCCCAACCTCCTGCACAATGTAATAACCAAGAAGCTCCGATCAAGCTTAAATAGAGCCAACCGTCAATATAATAAGGACCAAAAAAAGCTATTATTAATTCCTTTGAGAAAAAAATTGTGAAAAAGGAAATAGGGGCAACAAAGTAGCTTATTATTCTAATTGTGAAATTCAAAGCTATGTTTAAATCTTCTGTTTTATTTAGTTTCGAATAATTTACGAACATTAAGCTACCAATTGGGTATAGAAAGACATCTAAGATAAAATTAAATCTTTGTGCTACTGAATAGTTTCCTAAATCTGCTGAAGTTGCAAATCTTGAAATAAAAATCTCATAAATTCTTGCTGCAGGAATTAAAATATAAGCTGAAGCAGCCACAGGGAATCCGAACTTTAGCATTTCTTTAACTTTATTAAAATCCATTATGGTTGGTTTAAGATACTTGAATAAGATAATGAATCCAGGTATTGAAGGAATAAGAGGCAAAAGTATTAAATTTACGAAAACTAGACCAAGAAATTGAAAGCCTAAGTATAAAGCCAAAGGAGCTAATGTAGCTATTGTTAAAGAATACAATATTGTCATAAGGCTAAAAACCCAAGTTTTATCGAGTATTATAGTTATTGATTGTAGAATACCTGAAAAGAAACTGAGCAATATATATATTGCTAAGAAATGAACATAGGGAAGAATTTCTGATTTAGAATATAGATTTATAACTAGAAATTCTCCAAAGAAAAATGTAAAAGCTGAATATATTGTATAAAGAATTAAATTAAAATAAATATATGACCAAACATACCTTGAAATTTCTTGAAAATTTCCTTCTTTGAACAATTTTGCGCATTTGTTACTAAGCCCATAACCCATACCTAGGTCGCCTAAAAGTACAGTAAGTTGGGGTATAAATAACAAAACTAAGAGCCATCCTAATGGTTCTGAACTTCCATATATATTTGCTAACATTCTTGCTATAATAATTGAGCCTATAGCATTGAGTATAAAGAAAATAACCCTTCCTGCAAAAACATATGTTACTCCTTTTACGTATGATTTTCCTACTTCTAAAACTTCCATTTTATATTAGAAGGATATAAGCTATATAAATCGTTTCATGCAAATTTTAGTAAATAATTTTAGGAATTTTCTCATAAGTGTTTTACTTCGAACCATTGTTTAATATTGTTTCTTATAGAAAATTTCTCTGAAGCGAATTTTCGATTATTCAACTTTTAAAAGATAATAGTCAGCAATTACCTTGCAAGTTAATATTCATTTTTTTTTTCACAATTTTATAGGCTTCTAAAATCATTCTTTCTAAATACGGTAACCTTACTTTTACTGCTTTTGAATCTAATTTAGCCTCATGAAAACCCCATACGTGTAAAGCCCATGCAATATCCCATACGCTAATGAACCATTCTCCAAATCTTTCGCTAATAGCTTCAACTGCTCTTTCAAGTTCTGCAACTGTCCATCCACCTCTCTTTTTAACATTTTCAAGAACATCACTTAAGTTAAAGTACATGGTAAGCGTCTTAACTATTTCCTCTGCAGCTTTGTAAAGTTTTTCGCTGGCCTGGACAGGATCTTTATCAGCAAGATTTTTCCCTTCCTCGAAATATTTTAGGGCTAGTTTAAGATGATGTTCAAGTTCAATACTCATGTTATTTTTTATCTTTCATCTCTACTTTCCCTAACTGCTCTCACCCAATCATCTTCGCTTACATCCTTCATTAATTCTTTTATTTTCATTGCTAACTCCTTAAGTTCTTCTTTTTCTTTATCACTATCATCTTTTAAAGTTTTCCATAACTTCTCTGACATTATCCCCATCCCTTTCTTCTTTAATTCTTTTTATTCTTACGCTTATTACGTCTGGTATAGCTAATATAGAAATATTCACATAACATTTATTTTTCGTGGGTATTTACTGTTAATTTTATAAGGAATGGTAAGAATCTTATTTAGCCAGGATCTTTTAAAGCATGACCAGTAAGCACAACTACTGTCTTCTCATATTTATTTATCATGTCTTTTTCCTTAAGCTTTAAATAAGCAACGTATGCTGCTGCACTAGCAGGCTCGGCTCCTATTCCTTCATGTCTTGCAAGTCTTTTCTGAGCTTCTATTATCTCCTCATCTTTGACTTTAATAAAAATTCCTCTTGATTCTTTAACAGCTTTTAAAGCTTTTTGCCAGTTAACAGGTTTTCCTATTCTAATTGCAGTAGCTATAGTTTCAGGTTTTTCAAAGAAGATAGGTTTTTCAAGACCTTTTTCCCATGTTTCTGCTATGGGAGAGGCTCCTTCAGCTTGAACTCCTATCATTTTGGGTAAATTGTTGATAATTTTAAGCTCATATAATTCTTTAAAGCCTTTCCATATTGCAGAAATATTTCCACCATTTCCAACAGGAACTATAACATTATCTATGCTGCCAAGTTTTTCGTAAAGTTCAAAACTTAAAGTCTTTTGACCTTCTATTCTCCATGGATTGAATGAATTTATTGGATAATACTCCCTTTCTTTTTCAATTTTATTAATTACGTATTTTATTGCTTCGTCGAAATTTCCTTCAATTTCCATGATATTTGCTCCATGCAAAATCGTTTGAAATAATTTTCCTTTTGCAACCTTACCCTTTGGTATAACAACGATGCATTCCATTCCTGCTCTAGCTGCATATGCCGATGCTGACGCAGCGGTATTTCCTGTTGATGCAACTATCAACTTTTTTATTCCGTTACTTTTAGCTAAGCTTACTACAACGCTCATTCCACGGTCTTTGAAGCTTCCTGTTGGATTTAAACCTTCAAACTTAAAATAAAGATTTTCAAATTCCTTGGATCTTATTAAAGGAGTATTTCCTTCATTTAGCGATACAATCTCAGATACTTTAGGTAACAAATCTTGGAATCTCCAAATACCGTTCATATCTCTTTGAAAGTTTACTTTTGCTTCCTTTAAATTTAGCTTAACCTCCAGCAAGCTATTGCAAATTGAGCACTTAAATAACCATATACTTATAGGATATTCTCTTCCACAATTTATGCATTTTAATACGTGTCCAGTTTTATCACCTACCTTATTATATTTAAATAGATACTTAAAATTTTCTTTTAAAA
>JAVVGB010000036.1:0-10323 GCA_032249315.1 Thermoproteota archaeon | reverse complement strand
AAAGGAAATTGACAAATGTAAATACTTTAGTGTTTAAATCTAAAGAAAATTGAGATATTTTTTCTGAATTCATTTTAAGGTTTTAAGAGTTAACCTCGCCCTAAGATAAATCACCAGATTAACAAATATTAAGAACAATATAATTATAACAATTGAGCTCGAAAGCTCATATACTGGTTCATATGTAACCGCTGGAATAGAAAAATACTCATAAGTACCAATTGAAGAGATAGTAAATAAATATGAATAAAACAGCACCATAATTATATTAAACAAAATTCCTTTTTGGAAAAGAGAATAAGATCTTTCTCTAAAGTATATTAAAGACCATATTATTGAAGGCAAGAACATAAAATAAATAAAACTAGCAATAGCATATTCAACTAAACCTGAATACTTAAATAATGATCCTATAAAATAAACCCAATATGCTAAAGCTATAATTACAACAAATGGTATAAATTGATTTTTAAAGAAATGAATTAAAATAAAAAACAAGAAAGTTAAAAATGGAATGAATAAAAAGTAAAAGCTATGAAGTAAATTACCAAAAATTGAAGGAAGGAAATATTCTGAAGCTAAAAGAGATTTAGGTTTATTAATAATAACAAAGAGAATAGCAATAAGTAAAACAATTGAAAAGAAATACGAATTTAATAAAAGAAAGTTATGTTTATTGAAATTATTTTTAAATAAAATTATGATAAATAATATAAAAGTTGAAATATTAGCAATTACAAATATAACTGAGTTAATATATAATGATAAAAATTGCTCTGGAAAGTTTATTTTATAAATATTTCCTAAGCTTAAAATAAAGTAAATAGAAACTAAAGAAATAAAAATTATTAATGATGTTGTAAAGTATAATTTTATTTTATTGTTTTTAATGGTAATGTAAGATAAATTTAATAGAGAAAAGAAGGGCCAAATTAAATAAGCATATAATATCTCATCGAATTGCCATACCAAGTCATAAGGTGTTCTAACACCATCACTTGCATAAAGCCAAACTAGAAATAATAAATAGAGAGGTAATGCAAAATAAAAGTATATAATAAAACAGTTAGCATCCTTGTCTTGAAGAAGATTTATATTACCCATGTACTATTTTAATAATTAAATTAATTAATGTATAAAAAATTTAATTTCTATGCATGAGACCATACCCTTGATTCCCATTCTATTAAATAATACATCTTATTTTCTCCATAAGGATTGTCCATCCATACAAATATGAACTCATTGCCTGGATTATAATCTTTTGTAGGATCATAGTTTAAGTCAAAAACAGCTACCCCAACTCCTTGAGTATACCAGCCATAACCTCTGATAAAAGGATAATATGGTCCTAGTTTTCTATCCCATGAAGAATAAAAACCATAAGCATTGAAATTCCAAAGTATAATATATTCAATTCTGTTGTTTTGTCTATAAGGCCAAGCTCCATCCCACATATAGGCTATTATTATTTCAGGAATATTATTTCTATCTAGATCTGGATTAGCTATAACTGCTGCTCCTAAACCTGCTATTTGATCTTGAGGAGTGACAAATATCAAAGATATTGAGCTAAAACTTAAATCAGGTTTTATATCCCAGCCTACTTGATATTTAATATAGAAAGCATAAGGATTGTCCACATTTCCTATCCCCCATGTTACGAAAACTACATCTAACTTACCATTTCCATTGAAGTCAAATATTGCAATACCCAGATAATAATTAGGTGTTTCGTAAAAATCAATACTTCTAATACTGCTCCAACCAGAAGAAGGCCATCCGTAAGCATCCAGATTCCAGCCTACTCTATAATAAACCTTATCAGACCCGCTTCCTCTTTCTAGCCATGCAACAAATAAATCAGGTCTTGGATTACTATCTAGATTAGTCAAAGCTATTGCTAAACCTGGTGTATAATTCTAGACCAGATCTTGTTGTTGCTTGGATAGACAATTCATCGGGTCCAAACTGGATCTATTATAAAATAGGCTGGAATTTGGATAAAGATGGTTATGCTTCGAGCTGGAGTCCGTTATATCCAGTACCTAATTCTATTGGAGATTATAATAGATTATGAATATGGTGTAATGAGCATGACTGCAAATAAACCGGCAAATGAGCCATATGGATACAAAATTATACATCAACCGTTTGATCCGGAACCACGTTATATTCCAGGTGCGAAATATAAGTTTCATTTCTATTCTGGAACAGATGATTTACCAGGAGATCGTGAGTTCGAAGTTGTCAGAGAAGCAATCAGAGAATGGAATAATATAGGAGGATTTTCTTTCATAATAGAAGAAGAACAGAAACCTGTGTTTGAAACATCTAATCTCTGTTGGTTTGACGGTCATAATCATATAGGTTGGGGTTATCCTTGGTATTATTATTGGTTTATTCCTATTCCTAATCCATGTTTTCTCGGGAATTTCACAGCACGAGCAATTACTCATCTTTGGCCTAAAATCTTTGGTAGAGAAATTATTGATGCAGATATCGCCTTTAACGATGATGATAATGTAATAAAGTGGTATGAGCTTAATCTTATAATGATAGCTAGGCATGAATTAGGCCATGTAATTTCATTAGATGACCTATATAATAAATCAAACCTTGATCAAGATAAAATGCAGGTTATGCATTCTGGCTTTTATATTGAATGGGGTGATAAGGCAGGTGCAAGATGGATGTATCCTGCAAGATATGATGTTGTAAGCGGCTGGTTCGGTTGGGAAACAGCTGAGTCTGATGCTACCATTGGCTACATTGACTATATTTGATAAATTAGTATTATTGCTAGTTATGATATCAAGTATTAAATTTGCATTAAATTCTGGTGAATTAAGCAAAATAAAGTAAAAATTATATGTACCATTTATCCATTCAGAAGTTATAGGATAATAAAATCTATTAAATAATATTCCATAACTGTGTGGAGGAATAACTGTAGAATTAATTTCATAAACAAACGTTATCCGTAACGTTGTTATTAATGTTGAATTATCAACATTTATAGCTCCTATTTCATGATCCAAATCATCAAATTCTAAAGGAGTATCATATGGATTGTTTACAATTATTTCCAAACAGATTTTTTCTCCTTCATAATATACCGTTCTACCATCACATGTTCTTAAAATAAAAACTGAAGGATTTGCAGCTTTTGCAAAGTTTTCATTTAAACCTATTATAAAGCTGCTCGTTAGCAACATTACTATAACCAGCAAAGAGTATAGCCTCTTCATAAATAAATAAATAGCTATATAAGTTTTTCTTATAAAACATTTTTAAAAATAATTCCAACAATCCTCATTTGCGCCTCATTTCTTGAACTTTCTTAATTATTACTTCAATACCTCATAAAATATGTAATTTTACTACTTGACCTAGAATTTAAACTATATATTTCTTTACAAAGAGAGACTTGGTTATTGCAGATAAAATGAATCCTCTTAAACCTAAAATTAAAATTCTAAATTTTCCATAATTCTTTTTAATTCATTTAAAAATAATGCTCCATCATATCCATCAATAAATCTATGGTCAAAAGCAAGCGTGAAAAAAGAGAAATTGTGAATAATTAGACCTTCTTGCGTTATCTCCAACTCTTTGAAAATGCTACCTATTGCAAGTATTGCTATTTGCGGATAGTTTATTATTGGGTCAAATTGAATTATATTATATGGTCCCAAATTAGTTATAGTAAAAGTTGAGCCAGTTACATCTTCTAAACTTAACTCATTAGCTTCAGCTTTCTTTTGCAAAGTTTCTAATTCATCGGAAATATTTATGATATCTTTCTTATCTACATCCTTTATTACAGGAGTAACCAAGCCCTGATTTGTTTGAATAGCGATGGCTATATTTATTCTATTATAAATTCTCCATTCACCCTTTACAAACAAAGAATTTAGCTTGCGGCGTCTTTTTAAGGCTTCAGCTACAGCCTTTGTTAAAACAGCAGTCAAAGATATTTTCTTAGAATATTTTTCCTCAAGATTTTTCCTCAAATTTAAAAGCTTATCCATTTTGACCTTGATTGTAAGTCTTGCAGTAGGTATTTCTGCGTTAGCCTTATTCATTTTATCAGCAATTTGCTTTCTAAGCACAGATATTTCTTCTACGTAATATTCTTGCACTTGTTCCAAGTATCTTTTAACATCTTCTACAGTAATTATGCCTCCAGGACCTGTTCCTTTTATTTTACTTAAATCTATTCCTTTTTCTCTGGCAAGCCTTCTGGCCATAGGCATTGCTCTAGCTATTTCTCCAACTTCTTTCCTTTCAATTACTTCCTCACGTTTTTCTTCAACTTTTACTTCCTTCTTCTCTATTGGCTTTTCTTCAACCTTAGGAATAGATACTTGTTCAGTATTTATTATCATAAGAATTTCATTAACAGGAGCTTCCTCACCTTCCTTAAATCTTATATCTTCCACAAATCCCTCATATTCCGATTCTATATCATAAGTTACCTTCATTGTTTCAATTGTTACTAATTTTTCTTTCTTTTTAACAGGATCACCGATTTTCTTATAAATTTTCCTTATTATAGCTGTTTCTTGAATTTCATCTAACTTAGGTAACCTAATTTCGAATCTAGCCATATTCAAGTATCTTTTTTATTCCATTAATAACTTTATCCTCATTTACAACATAGTTTTTCACAAGAGCTGGACTTGCAGGTTCATGAACATGGGGCGGAGATATCCTTAATGGAGGACTCACCAAATAATCAATGGCTTTCTCAACCACTCTACTTATTATTTCTGATCCAACACCACAGACGCCCCAGCTGTTCTCTACAGTGACAATTCTACCAGTTTTCTTAACTGATTCAAGAATTGTTTCTTCATCTAATGGAGAAAGAGTTCTTAGATCTATAACTTCGCATTCTATTCCTTCTTTCTCTAGTTTTGAAGCTGCATTAATAGCTACATCGACAGTAGTTGAGAAACATACAACAGTTACATCCTTTCCCTTTCTTTTAACTTCAGCCTTTCCTATAGGTACAGTATAATCTCCTTCAGGTATTTCACCTTTCTTTGGATATAAAGTAACAGCTTCAAAGAATAAAGTTACCTTATCGGATCTTATTGCAGATTTTAAAAGGCCTTTTGCATCATATGGATTTGAAGGAGCAATAACTTGAAAACCTGGTATATGCATAAATATTGGTATTAATACTTGAGAATGGGTAGAACCTGAACCCCTTCCTTGTATTATACATGTCCTAACCACTATTGGAGCTGAAACCTTTCCATAACTCATATATTTAATTTTAGCTGCGTTATTGACAAGCTGATTCATACAGACTGGTAGAAAATCGGGATACATTATTTCAGCTACAGGCTTAAGACCTAATATAGCCATTCCTACAGAAACTCCTATGATTCCATCTTCAGAAATAGGTGTATCTATAACTCTTGAAGGGCCAAATCTTTCTAAAAGTCCTTTAGTTACTTTATAAACTCCTCCAAAAACACCAATATCTTCTCCTATTATTATTACCCTTTCATCCCTTTCCATTTCTTCATGTAAAGCTTCATTTAAAGCTGAAGCAAAAGTAACTATTTTGCCCATCTTACCAAACGTTAATAAACATTTTATCTACAGTAGGATAAGGAGAATTTAACGCAAACTCAACAGCTTCATCTATTTCTCTTTTTGCATCTGTTTCTATTTCTTGAATCTTATCTTCAAAACCCTTTTGCATAAGTATATTTTTCAAATATAATATAGGATCTTTTTTCTTCCATTCCTCAACTTCTTCTTTACTTCTATAAGGCTGATCAACGTCTCCAGCATAATGTCCTAAAAATCTATAAGTCTTTGCTTCAATAATAATAGGCATTTTATTTTTCCTTATCTTCTCTATTGCTTCTTTAGCTTTATTATAAACTTCAATAGGATTCATGCCATCAACCACCATTCCTTCTATTCCGTAAGCCAAAGCTTTAGTTGCAAGATCCTTGACTCTTGTAGCTTTATAAACAGGCATCGATATAGCATACTGATTATTAACTATTACGATTAATACAGGAGATTCTAATATAGCAGCGAAGTTAACTCCTTCATGAAAATCTCCGTTATTAACACCTCCATCACCTACAAAGGCAACTACCACGTTATTCCTCTTTAAATATTTTAAAGCATATCCTATTCCTGCTGCTACAGGTATTTGAGAAGCTACTATAGCTGAAGTAAATATTAAGCCAAGCTCAGGTTCAGATAAATGCATGCTCCCCCCTATTCCTCCGCAAACTCCAGTAGCCTTTCCTAAAACTTCTGCTATTATATATTTAGGAGGGATGCCCATTGCTAAAGCAGGACAATGAGAACGATAGGTGGCTAATAGCAAATCGCCTTTTTCCATTGCTGCTATAACACCTATTTCTGTTGCTTCTTGACCTATACTTAGATGAAGAGTTCCTGGAACTTTTCCTTGTCTATAAAGATTTAAAAGAGCTTCTTCCATATATCTGCTTCGAACCATCGTTTTATAGATCCAAACTAGTTTTTCTTCATTCATAAATTTATAATACAAACAATTTATATAAAATTGCAAATTAATAATTATGGTTAGAATTGAGAAGATTCAAGATAAAAGAATAATAATTGCAGATTCTTTATCAGAAGTAGTTAAGGCAGAAAAAGGAGATGTGATAGTATGTGGTTCGCACGGCGGAAAATCTGTAGGAGAATATATAATAAATAAGAATTTGTTAGAAATAGGAGGACTTATAGTAAATGATGCTGGAA
This sequence comes from Thermoproteota archaeon, assembly GCA_032249315.1. Lineage (GTDB taxonomy): Archaea > Thermoproteota > Thermoprotei > Gearchaeales > Gearchaeaceae > SCGC-AAA471-B05. The sequence goes on along the minus strand of JAVVGB010000036.1, from coordinate 3,555 downwards.
TTGGAAAGGATGAAGCAGGAATATATGCTCTAAAGCATTTAGAGAAATATAACATTCCTGTAGTAGCAGTATCGAATAATAGTGCAAAAATAGGAGACGGAGAAGATGTCTTTAAAAATGGAATTGTAAGTAAGGTTAACTCAATAGCAATGGAGAGAGGAGTTAGAGTTGGGATGAAAGCAATGGAAGCAGCATATATTTTATTAAATGTAAAGCAAGAAATTAACATTAATAGGTTCATTTATAGATTCGATGATCTAGATAAAATAATAATAGTTAGACTTAGACCTGGAAGCGATGTTATAACTTCTTTAGAATCTCTTTGTAAAGAAAATGGAATAGAGAAGGCTATGATATTAAACATGATAGGAAGTCTAAGAAAGGCTAGTATATTGCTTCCTTCAGTTAAGGATGGAAATGTATCTTATACAGAACCTATAGAATTTCAAGGACCTTTAGAATTTCTTTCAGGACAAGGATTTGTAATGAAAGATGCAGATGGTCTATTCATCCATGTTCATGGATCATTTTCAGATTCCAGTGGAAGAGTCTACGGAGGACATCTGAATAAATATGGAAATATTGTTTTAGCTACTTTAGATATAACAATTGCAATTCCTAAAAATGCAAAGCTAATGAGAATGATAGATCCAGATGTAAATATTGGAACAATGTGGATAGTAGAATAAAAAATTAAAAATTTTATTTAATTAATCCTAGCTGGAAACCTATTACAAATACTGCTAACCAAAGAGCGTATATTATAAATATTATGTTTACTATATCCATCCATTTAGGAGGTTGATATTCTTTAGGAAGTTTTTTCCTAACCAAATACATTACAAATGGTACAGCTATTACCGTAGCTATAGCTAGATTACTGAAGGAAATTTGTATTAAAATAAGAGGTGCAGCTAGAGTAGTAGCATACAGAGCCCATATTACATAGATAACTAGGATTAAATAGTAAAGACGCCTTACATCATTCTTTATAATTCTGCTCTCTCTCACAGACTTACTAACACTCCATATAGTATCAGTCCAAACTCTTGAAAACAAATCTAAAATACCTATGAATGTTGTAAATAATATTATAAAGCCTACAATTGTTATAAGTAATGCCATAGTATAACCATGGGCTGTTGCTACACCTTGACTTACAGCAGCAGCACCAGAAAAACCCGCTACCGTAGTTCCTAAAGGTAAAACAGATCTCCAAATCAAAGCAGGGAATAACATACCTAGAATATTACCTATAAAGAATAACCAGAAATGTTCTCCCCAAGCTATTCTTATCCATTTCCTAAAAGTACTAATATTTTCAGGAGTAGGTTTAGCGATCATACCTTCAGGTGATAGTGTTATTTTTTTTCCTCCTATTATAGCTGGTATATATCCTACTTTAGCAGACATACCATAACCTTTATCTCTATACCAGCTCATTATTAACAAATTAAGACCCATAGCAAATGCAGGTGATACTATGTAAGCAGCCATCGTTAGCCAATGAACATCTGAAGGAAAGTAACCTATTAATGTACCAGTGTTTGGATTATATCCTATAAAACCATGTAATGTTTCAATCCATATGCTAAGAGGTGTAAGATATAATGCAAGTAGTATGACTAAAATAAACATTCCGATCGTCAATATCCATTGGATTATTTCTAGTGTTCTTTCAATTTTTGCTCCTACCGCAACTATTAAGAAAGCAAGTAATATTAGAACAACTATCCAAGGATAAGTTACTGTCCAAAAGTCAGCAGCTGTAGGTAATCTTCCTAGCTGGAGCCAAGCTGCCATTGTACCAGTATTAGCTATCCATCCTGGAAAACCTATCCAAGTTAACATAACTGCAAGAATTATGAAAGGAACTACTGTATGAATTCTCTTTAAACCTACTAAGACTGGCTCACCGGTAGCTACAGTGTAGTGTAAACAATATATATTGTATATAAATTGGAGGGTTATTGTTATTAAAGAAAAGTAAAATATATACATTCCCCATCTTACGAAAGCTACCGGCCCTGTTAGAAATTCTCCACCTCCTATTCCTACACCTAGTATTATTATAGCAGGTCCATATACTTTAAATAACAAACTAGTAATAGGTGGTTTCTCAGGTATGTTGAATACTTCAGAGGGTGTTGGCAGTTTGTCTACTTCTTTAAAACCCTCTTCTTTCATTGATATTTTAATAAAAATTAAGTATATAAACTTTTTGTTTTAGAAAGTAAGAAAAATATTATTGTATATAAACTTTGTAATTTACCTTAAATCTTAAAAGGATTAAGTGTTACTTTTCAAGGCTAATCTTTGCTTTTCTTATTGATTAATAACCGCCTATCTTACTTGTTGGGACAATAGGTATCTAAAATTTATCTATATTATTTCTTAGGTTCCAGACTTGGAAATCGTAATGAAAACTGATTCAGAGAATTTTTGTTTATTAAAATACAATGGCCAAAAGTTATGTTTGGAATGGTTCGACCCATGTTCCTTCAGTTCCTAAATACCCTCCATCTACATAAATAACTGTTCCAGTAATATAACTTGCTACTGGCATCGCTAAAAAGACAGCCAAACCTGCAACCTCTTCAGGTTTTCCTAATCTTCTTAAAGCTGTTCTCTTTATTAATGCATCATACCATTCTTTCATATCTATATATTGTTTCTGGAATAAAGGAGTATCAATTGGTCCAGGCGCTATTACATTAACTCTTATTTTATATTTGCCCCATTCTAAAGCTGCAACTTTAGCTAGTATATTTAGTGCAGCTTTTGACGCCCCATATGCAGCTGCTCCAAAATCTGCTCTTTCTCCTCTAATTGAACTAATTAATACTATGCTACCACCATCCTCATTATTCTTTAATATAGGACCCAATTCTTTTAAAACAATAAAATGACCTTTAAGATTAACTTCAATTATTCTGTCAAATTCTGAATAACTTAGTTCTTCTATTGGTTTTCTGACGCTTATACCAGGAACAATATAAATTGCGTTAATCTTCCCATATTTATTTAAGGCTTCATTTTTTATTTTTCTCACGTCTTCTACATTAGTTATATCTGCTAAGACTCCAATTGCTTCTCCTCCATTTTCCTTTATATTTTTTAAAGTAGTTTCCAAACCTTCTCTATTGATATCTGAAGCAACCACTTTTCCCCCATTCATTGCAAATACATAAGATATGGCTTGACCAATACCGCTTGCAGCTCCAGTTACTACGGCAACAAGTCCTTGTACACTAAATAAATGCTTAAATTTAGTTAAATCCATATTTAAATTAAACTGTTCTAAATAAAATATTTATAATAGTAAATTTAGCTACAGTGAAGATTCAAATGTGATACCATTATAGGAAGGTAATATATTTCTTAACTTCGTTAAAACAAAACTAAAAAACTCCCTCTAGTTAATACTTAGCTTATTAGGGATAGCAATTCCTAAACCTTTGTAATGCGCATTTATTCTAGTTAATGATAATTCGAGTTAATTAAATGTTTAAAAGCCATTTCCATAAAGGAATACATTTTATCTCTGAATTGTTT
>JAVVGB010000035.1:0-10444 GCA_032249315.1 Thermoproteota archaeon | reverse complement strand
ATTCATGGAGAACTCATACCATAAATTTTAAGTGTAAGCTTTTATAGTTTTTTTAATAAATTTATTATGGGTGTTGTGGAAGTAGAAAAGATTTCAAGATTGGAAGGAAGGATTGAAGAGTTGTCTAAAAGGGTAGACGATATAAAAAGTGATATTAATTCTTTGCGAAACGAAGTAATAGCTACAAGGAATGAACTTAACAGCAGAATAGATTCTATAAATAATTCTCTAAATAATAGAATAGATTCTCTGAGAAATGAAATGAGGAATGAAATAAGCAGCTTAAGAAGAGAAATAAATGATTTAAGGAATGATATGAATAGTAGAATAAATAGTCTTGAAAACAGAATTAACAGTCTTGAAAATAGGATAGAAAATAGGATAAATGGACTTGACAGAAAGCTGGATAGCAGATTCCTCACGCTTTTGACCATTCAAATATCGATGTGGGTTACCATAATTTTAACAATATTATTCAAATAAATTTTTGAAATAATTATTAAAATTTTTAATTTAATTATTTTTTATTTTAACTTTCAATTTTATTATTATTATTATCTTCTCAGCAACCTCTATTAAAGATTTCAAATCTTCGCCATGATATTCAGCAACTTCATATCTTGAAGTAATATATGTGTCTTCAATTCTTATTAACTGTTCCGTATGTTCTGCAATTAATTCATTTACCCTTTTAGATAAATCCTCATATTCATTTTACTTCAAATCTTTGACAAGTAACTCAATAGTCCTCTTATGCCATATCCTTTATACGCTTTCCGAACAATTCAAAAAAGACTGCTTAATATACAATGATGGTTTATTAATTTAGAAGCTAAACTTGAACAAACTTCTATATCCAAACTTAACCGACTTCCTCCCCTCCATGAATGACGAGAGCTCCCCTCAATTGATTCTGAGCTACATCTCGCATATGAGTGGCGGTCGAGAGGTTCAGAAAACTCTCTCATTTAAATTAATTATTGCAATAATATCACGATCATTTTCATAACCGCAATTACATTTATACAAACGATATGATATTTCATTTTTTTACATTCAGGAAATTTATTGAAGAATAAGCAGAATAACTTTTTTACCAACAACTCATGCTTCTTTGCTTGCCAATCGATCCAATATTGAATCTTTATATATTGCATTAAATAAAGTTTATTCCTAAAATCTTTATGAAGTTTCTTAACTTTTTTAATCCTAAAATGATTAAAAGTATAAATAATCTTTTTTGCTTCGACAAAAACTGCATGCCGAAGTAATCACCTTAGATAATTTAGATAATAAAAATTAACTTTATATTATAGATAATAAATATTAGAATGATGCCTACTCTATTAATTAAGAATGTTTCAGAAGAATTGTTGAAGGAACTTAAGAAAATTAAAGCTGAAGCAGGATGCAGAACGTGGGCAGAGCTATTGGAGTATCTTGTAAAAATTAAAGTTAATAAGCAAATAGTGATAATAGATGAAAAATATAGAGAGAAGGCTAAGAAAGCTGTTGATGAATTTCTTAGTATGAGCGAAGAAGTAACAAGAAAATGGAAGGAAGGGAGCGTTTTGGAAGAATTCAGAAAAGCTAGAGGTCATGAACAAAAGAATTTTAACACTTGATTCCAATATTTTTATAGCAGCATTAAAGCAAGATGAAAAATACAGTAATGATTGCGCTAATCTTTTACGTAAAGCTGTGGAATATTTCATATTAGTTGAACCTAGCATAGTTTATCAAGAAGTATGCGGAGTTTTAGCTAGGAAAGTAGGAATCGAAGCTTCAAGAAAAGCCGAGAGATTTTTGGATACAATTCTTTATGATGAGTTAATAATCAATTGTGATAAAAGGTTTTGCATGGAAGCATATACTTTATGTTATGAATACGGAATATATCCAATAGATGCTTTATATCTTAAAACAGCTTTAGATTTTAACTCAATATTAATTTCTTTAGATGAAGAAAATTTTATAAGAAAAATTAAAATTAAAAATCCTTCAATTAAAGCTTATCATGTTTCTGAATTTAAAATTGATATCTTATGATCAGAAAGATATGATGTGCCATCTCTACTATAATAACAGACTTAAAAAATAAAAGCGTATTGAACTTGATAAAACTAGATAATAGATTTCTTTGGGTATTAGGAGTTCAAATAACGATATGAGTCACTATAATTTTAGCAATATTATAAGATAAAATAAAAAAAGATAATTTTTTAATTTAAATTAAAAAATTTAAAATAATTTGAATGATTTAACTATAGATAAAGAGAATTGTTGATAATATGGTGCCTTCTCAAATAGGTTCGTAGTCTTTAGGCTTATAAAGATCCCATTTCCAGTAAAAATAATGAAGGTTTATCCTTCTCTACGAGAACCTTCTCTTTACCCTTTCTTATCCATACTATTTCAAATAGAGTAGATTGGCTTTCCATTAAGTTCGCCTATTTTTCTAAGCTTCGGTTCAGTAGATAGATCAATGTTAAGAGACGCTGCAACCTCAATAATTCCTTTAGCTTTATCAATGAATTGCAATAACTTGTTTATGTGAATTTTCTTCTTGGAAGGCTCAACAGCTAATATTTTGAACATGTATTCAGATAAGCCAGTTGCGATAAGCCTGTATGCTCCCGTAAGATTATATGTTTTAATTTTAAATTCCGTAGCACGTTCTTTGAAATATTGATTAACCGCATCAATTTCGCCTATTTCAAGCATTTTCAATACATTTTCTATTTCCATACGTAGTGAGTTAAGATCTTTAATATCGATCATAGATGGTTTAATCTTAAACATGACCGACTCTATCTCATAATATCCTTTTTCTGTTAATCCTATTAATGGATTCCTTTTACCTATTCTTATGATTAAGCCTTTTGCTTCTAATTTTCTTAAAGTATAATATGCTGTAATTTTATTTAGATTTAATTCTTTAATTAAATCTGAGAAATAAACAGGTTCTCCTTTTTCTTTTAACCATTTTAAATTTCAATTGGTGCAACTGTTAAATGCTTTTTATATTTCATAGCTACGTCTCTTACTGAAAGCAATTGACCTTTAACATATACTTTTTGTTTTACAGAAATGGCTTCCAATGGAATTTTAGATGTCATTGCACTACTTATTATACTACATTAATATTAAAAAACTTGAAGTATCTGCTTAAAAAATTGTTTATACACCTTAATAAGGAAACTATAGCTCATTAATCTAGATATTCAAGGTTTTATAGCTTTTTTAATTTATATGGGCGTTGTGGAAGCAGAGAGAATTTCCAGATAGAAGGAAGAGTTTAAGAAAAATTTGGAAAAGAATGATGATTTTAAAGCGATATTAACTCATTGCGTAGTGATAGTTACAAAATTAAATGAAGAGTGAAATAAATAATTTAAGAATAATAAAATAAAACTTGGTAAAACTGGATAATAATTTCTTGGACTTTAAGGATTCAAATAACAACTTGGATTACTATAATTTTAACAATATTATAAAAAATATAAATTGAGAATTTTTAATTTTTAAATAAATTAAAAATTTTTGAAATAAAAAATAATTTGAATTATTAAAAAAATCTTTATTTTTATGCTTTCTCAACAAGAGCTCTTGCTAATTCGCTTACAAATAAACTTAAATTAGCTTCACTGATCTTTTCGGTTTCCTTAAGAAGAAGATATCTACGAGCGCTGAGGTTTAAAAGTTCAATTCTTTCAGTTAATCTTCCCTTTTGTGATGCTAAAAATAATAGTTTAACGTATCTTAAAGCTTCTTCGATATATGGCAAATCAGCTTTTTTTCTTTGGGTTATGATTCCATATTTTAAAGCAGGTATCAATAAATCATCGTTGAGTCTATCTTTGTAGCCTTTTACTTCCTTTACTTCTTTTTTATAGAATTTTTCTTTGAATTTTATAACTTCCAACAAATCTTCCATAAGATAATACAGAGTACGTAAAGGTATAAAGAAATCTGCTACAGGAGATGCAGGGTTTACACCCTTTGGCTCGCTTATTGCTATTAGATATAGGTTAACGTTTTTGACCGCTTCCTCTGGCAAATTTATTAGAAGCCAAAGAATTAAAGCTTCTACTGGATAAATAGCTGGTAGGTTTTGTTTGTTTGCCTCATCTTCTATTAAGTCTTGTAAAGGTATTCTTATTTCTTTTATCTTCGGTATTAAAAATCCTCGTATTTCACTTGATGATGGAGGAAATACCAGCACTGTAATGTTTTCCATTCCCATTCTGAACCTTAGGCATCTAGCGTTAATATATCCTGCAAGTAGGATCATTAGCATATGCAGACTAGCGCTGTATCCAATTTTATGCCTGCCATCGAAGTAGGCTCCTCTTGTATATCCGTAGAATTCTATGTTGAAGATGGAAGGTAAGGAATAAGTACCTATGGCGAAAGGATACAAAGAATTGTTCATGTCAAAAATTGAATATTGCCTGTTTTCAAGTTTCCTTACATATTCTTGAAACATTTCATCTATGTCTGCTGCTTCGCTTAAACCTAGCTCCTTCTTAGCTTTTTTTATTATCTTTTCATCATTGCCTGAAAGAGGTATTAAAGGTTTATATTTATATTTATCTTTTACTTTGCTTATTCTTTGACTAATTATTTCAAAGGCTTCTTTATAATTTTTAACTATATTATAAGAAGATATTTGAATATGATCATTATAGGGAACAATGTCTACAGTTGTAGGTAATAGTTCTAAGAAGCTATAAACGTAGTATCTAATTATTCCTTGATCTGGTAAACCTATTTTGAGTTTTTCCTCACTCATTTCCTATCGCCTCATATAATTCTCTTATGAATATCTTTCTGCTTTCAGATATATTTGTTCTTCTATTTTCATAAGAATCTAAATTGTCACCTATACAAATTGCTGCGTATATTAAATTATAGAGCTTTAAGTACTTGTATTTTCTATTCATCATTATATTCCTCATTTCTTTTAAGAAATCTAAAGCTTCTTGAGAAGTAATAGAAGATTTATAGTTTAATTTTATCTTATATTTTGATATAAGTACTTCAAAATCTTTCCAATATTTATTGAAACTCCACTTCCTGTTTTTAACACTATTCATTAAATCATCAATATCTCTTCCCGCTATGTGGAATAAAATAGCCAGTGTAAGTATTCTCTTAGCATTAAAATCTAATTCGTAATCTTCGATACCTTTAAGTTGCTTGTAAGCATAGTAAGCTGAAGGAATTTCGTGTAAATAAAAACTGCTTTCATCTTTACAAGTACATCTTTCATCAAAAGATTCTTGATATTCATCTGCTACTTTGCCTAGGTCATGTAAAATGCATGCAACCTTTATCAATTTTTCAATATTTTCTGCATTGATATCTAGATCTAAAGCTTTAAGTCTTCTGCTCATAGTTTCAAAGCTATATTTCATTCTTAAAGCTTTCTTAAGCGTGTTTTCAGTATGTTCAATAAGTGACTGTCCTTCAAAAGCACAAGGTTTTGAAATAATTCGTGAAAAGCTAACATTTATCTCTTCTTTCTTCTTTTCTTTTTCTTCAGAAATTATATCGGGAAGTTTGAAACCTATTATATTAATATATTCATCTTCAGGAATTGCAATTCCTTGGTAACCTTTATATAAAAAGTATATTGGGAGTGAGAAGGATTTAGATGTTATTTGACTTAACTCTTCTTCTTTTAATGGGTTGATTTCAAACTTTTCATTAACTACCATTTTATATTTACTTAATAATGAGATAGCATCTTTCTCATCTACAGGTATTGCAAATTCTTTATTCAAACGTTTTTCACTAAAACAACTTATTATGCCGAAGTTTTCAGTTAATCCCTTATGATGCACTATTATTTTTTTAGCTTCTTCATAACTAAATATAGGGAATGTATCAAGCTTAAGTAAAGCATCTTTCAGATCCTCATCAATTTTAAAAAGTTCGCCAAAATTATTTTTATTATACACACTCTCGATAGACTCATTTATAAACTCAAATGTTAGTTCTTCACTGTTTCTTATGACTTCTAATGTTTTTTCTGTAATATCTTTATCATAAGGAGCCGCATATTCAATTTTAGAAGAGACATAAATATCTCCTTCTTTTTCTTCAAATCTACAAACCCTTCCTGCCCTTTGAATAAGCCTGTCAATAGGACATGCATCTGTTATTAATATATCATAGCTAATGTTAAGGCCTGCTTCAACTACTTGGGTAGCTACAAGAATTTTAGGCTTCGATATTTTCATTTCTCTTGCAAATTTTCTTCTCAAAATCTCAGGAACTTTACCATGTAAAAGCACCACTTCCTCTTTGTTAAGAATAGAATTGTATATTCGTTTTGCTTTTTCAACAGTGTTAACAACAATTAATATACTCTTATTTCTGTCTATATTATTCAAAATTTCCAGTATATCTTGATCCACTAAATGTAATCTTTTTCTCTTCTCCTCAAGTTTTTTATCGAATTCAGAATCCACACCTTTTCTATATTCTACTCTCTCAATTATCGCACCTACATTTTTAACTTCTTCTTCTAGTTTGTTAAGTAATTCGTTTGGCATTGTCGCACTCATAACAATTACTGGAACGCCAGAGCTGACAAGGGAAATGATGGCAGCTATTACGGATGTAAAGGCTTTCCCTTCTTTTGAAATGCTACCCAAACCTGTAAATAAATGAAATTCATCGAAAACGATTATCGAAGTATATATCATTGCTCTTGGAAATTCAGAGTGAGATGTATCATACTTAAATATTTTACTTAATTCGTGTGCTGGTGCTTTAAAGAAATTTAATAAAAATGTATCTAATGTGGTTATTATGCACTTCTTGGCAAAAAAGGGGGAGCCAGGCGATAATAAATGTTGTACCGCTAAATCGTTGGAAATTAATTTGTCTTTCTCAAGTTCTGAGAAAATATCATCTGCGATGCTTCTCATAGGTAAAACATGGATGACTCTGGAAAAGTAAGGATAACCCTTCAATGTTGCTCTTGCTAATACGTTTGTAATCGTAGTTTTACCGTATCCTGTAGGCAAACGTGCGATTAAAACAAATTTTCCTTCTTCGTTTAGAAGCTTATCTAACTTATTAAGAATTTCCTTAATAAAATATCTAGGTTTCCAATTTTTCTCTTTACACAAATCCTCGTAAATTGAACAAAGCATCATTTTTTTACTATAAGTACTTCATTATCTTCTTTAACATGGTATGCAACAGCTTGATCTGATAGTTCTACTTCTATCTCTTTGCTTTCTATAGGAGCTTTATTTCCAGGAATTACGTAATCAACCGGCTTTCTGGGATAATCCCTTCCCCAACCACCTTCCCAAAAAGTTTCTATATAATAGTTGCCGCTTATATCAGTAGCAAGTTCTTTGGGAAAATAAAATATTGTTTTAACCCTTCTTTCTTCTAACTTTTTAGCATCCAATATTTCAGCATTGTTGATTGAGACTATTGATTCTTTGCTTCCTATTCTAGTTATGTTCCATGCAGCAAGAACAATTTTATTTAAGTTGTCACCAAATACCTCAGTTACTCTTTTTTCGTTTAATAAATAAGCAATTACGAATTCACCTGGAAAATAAGTCTTGCCTACTTGTATTGCACCCGTTCTATATTCAGGTAAAAATCTTCTTTCAATTTCAGTAACGATTCCTTTCTTTTTTAATGTATCTACTATAGGTTTAATCTTACTTATAGCACTGTTAATTAAATTCTCTTTTTTCTTTAATTCCTCTTCGCTGAGCTGTTCTTTAATTAACCGTTTCTTTTTAGCTTCTAAAACACGTTTAATGGTTGATGGAGATGATTCAACATAGCCCTCTTCTCTTATTACTTCGAATAATAATTTTTCTTCGTCACTTAAACCTGGAATCTCTTCTGCGCTTTTAGTTAAATATTCAGGGCTTATTCTTAAATTTTTAATAACTTCTTGAAAATGTAAAGTAACATATTTATTAATATCTTCAACAGAGAAACCTCTAAAGTTAGGTTTAAAATAAGCTGAGACCGCTAGGAAAAAATCTTCTAATATAACTGCTGGGCTAACGAATTTTTTATCTTTTATGAAAATTTCTCCGTTGCTTTTTAAAATGCCTAAACTAAAAATGGAAGCAGCAATAGCTCCTATTAGGCTAGTTGGAGGAAATATAGAATAAGAAGATTGCATTTTGCTTGTTTCTGGATATCTATTCCAAAAACCCCAATGAAGTTCTCCTTCGATTCTTAGTACTTTCATAATTATTTGTTCTATGCTTGCATAGCCTTTTCTATTACCTTGCTTAACACTTCTTCTACAGTGTTATAAGTTTTCAATCCTTTAGTTGCTTCTTCCTTATCAAAGATATAAACTTCTATATCTGAATCTGATACTTTAAAGCCTAAACGATTTAATGATTCTAAAAATTTGTTTTTCCTTTCTATGGTAGCATTTATATAATTTTTACTGTTACCTGGACTGGCAATGAAATAGTAATCTTTAGTATACGTAGCTACGAGTGATACGATTTCGGTATTCGGTAAAAACCTTGATCTTTTAGCTCCAAAAGCAAGTGAAGAGAAGAAGTTAAGTAAAGCTACTAAAGCTCCTTTGACTCTTTTTTCTCTTTGAGCCGCAAGCTCCTTTTCTTTCTTTTCATCTTTAACTCCAAAGTTAGTTGAAGGAACACCTATTTTATTAAGGTTTAAAGTAAACGTAAAAGTGTAAAGGGCAGATGCTACTTCAACATTGTATGGCTGTTGATAAGGATTCATTTTAGAAGGTGCAAATCTCATATGGAACTGAGATTCAAGTGCAGAAGCTTCTCCTTCATATATTGCAGGAATCGCATAGCCTACTTGGAAACATGAAGTTCTCTTTACAGGAATTCCTGCAGGACATAAGAAGCCACCAACATCACATACATAATCCTTTAAGAGAATATCAACTTCAACTCTCCTTATTTCATTTTCATCCTTAGCAGGCTGTATCTTCTCTTCAGTTAATAATTCTTCGGCGCTGAACTTTAAAAATTCAAACCTTCTGCTACGTTCACTAAGAGGCAATCCCAATTTTTCTGCTTGTTCAACTAAAAGTTCCTGATAATAATGAGCAAGGGATTCGCCAGAAAGTACAGGAACAAATCTTATAGTATAACCATTACCAGCTGGAATCACTACTGGGGCAGTTCTATGTCTTGAAAGATTGCCTATCGTTTCTACACCGCTTAGACTTTCAGTATTTATTAAAGCCCTACAAACTATACTTACGAACCCTTTCATGCTAAACCACCTCCTCCAACTATAACACTGCTAGATTTTTTACTTTTCTTTCCAGATTCTACTACACTCGCAACGAGACCCATTGCTGAGGCACCTATTATTCTAGCTGTTCTTATGTCATTCAAAGAATCTGTAAGGAATTCATCGATATCTGAAGAGGATGGCAATGCACCGTAAAATTCGTAATAATAATCTTCACCTACATCTACAATTATATAGGGCTTAGTTTCTTTTTTTCCTTCTTTAATTTCTTCTTTTAAAATTCCTTTTAATTTTTCTTGCTTTAATAAAGCTTCAGCTATTCTAGAAACTTCATATATTGTTTTTTGTACAGCATCTATGCTTACTGCATTATTAAGTCTATCAAGCAAAGTGTAGTGGCCCATTGCTAAGGCAACGCTGGTAAGTAGATTTCTTACTCTTACATGCTTCCTTATTATATCCTCTTTTCTCTCGGCCATAGTTAACTAATATTTTTTAAATTTATAAATTTAACGTTTCATAGAAATGAAAAATTTTTCCTTGAATTAAAACAATGCATAACCCATGTTCGTTAATTTATATCGTTTTGTTTCATTATCATATTCCACGATTCCTTCCTTCATAAGTTCTTTTAACCTTCTCCACACCGTTGTTCTTCCTACAGCTTTTTCTCCGCCTAATTTTTTTAGTATTTCACCTGCTTTAAGCGCCCCCTCTTTAAGCATTTTTACTATTTCTAAAGAAAGAGGATCGATTTGCTTAGCGAAAAATATTTTGCTAGGTAATGAAACCTGAAATGAAGAATCTTCGCTTATCATCACTATTTCGCAGTTAATTCTTTCGCTTGCAATAACTGAAAGAATATAAGATAAAAGAATTCTTTGACCTCCGCTTAAGTTGAATATTATTTCAGATTGCCCTTTAATATTTTCTAATATTATGTTTCTAATTTCTGAAATAGCAGAAAAAGGATCTTCGATATTAATTGTGTATTTTTCAATTTTAAGCGGCATGCTCATGAAAGTAGTTTTCAGTGTAGTAAATGCATCTTCAACTCTAGGGTCCGCGCTCGAAGTAAAAACTAATAACTTAGCCTCCTCCTTTATGCCTCTTCTTAAGATATCTCTGAGTATGAACTTCTCATCAAAACCCAGCGTTGCAAATATTATCACAAATTATCATTTAATTTTTCTTT
>JAVVGB010000034.1:0-11202 GCA_032249315.1 Thermoproteota archaeon | reverse complement strand
TTATTTTCGCTCTATGATTTTCTCTTGAATGAAAGAGTTGAGCTAAAAGAGAATAGAATATCTAACGCCCTGGCCGGGATTTGAACCCGGGTCTCAAGGGTGACAGCCTCACATTCTAACCGGGCTAAACTACCAGGGCAACTAATAACATATTATAAAGAATAAAGATAAAAATCTTTTTAACCTTTTTATAAAACTTTTTCAACGTGGATAATTTAAGTTTAAGCTTTTATTTTCTTCTTTTCATAAAAAATATTAGAATGCCCCAGTAGCTTAGCTAGGACATAGCGCTGGCCTTCTAAGCCAGAGGTCACGGGTTCAACTCCCGTCTGGGGCGCTTAGTAAAAAATATTATTTCTATCTCTATTATTGCTTATTTTGACATAATTAATTAAAAAAGTAAGATATTGAGGTTTAAAATGATTAACAAAACGAAAGTCTTACCCATCATTGCAAAAAATATTTAGAAGAAATGAGAACGAAAAATCTTTTAAAAATTTTACTGTATTTTTTAACTCAAATAAAACCCTAATTTAAAGGGTAATGCGATTTCCATTTTTTTCAACGGGTCATAAATATTCTCATCTGTTTCTTTAAATATTTTACAAGAATACCCTTCCTTGTTAAAGACTTTCATTAAGCTTTCTGCAACCTTTAAATCAACTTCCTCAGCTTTATCTATTGCATTTCTTAATGTTTCGTTTATTCCAAAATAATGTTCGAATAATTCATTAATTGTTTTCGCTAATAAGCTTCTATTTTTTATTAATTCAGAGTATTTTTTAATTAATGTATCGAAGATTTCTTTTCTTTTCTTTCCAGCTTTAATTTCTACGTCAATATCTCTTATTAAAGAATACTTGATTTTCTTTGGTATGTATATATATATATTCTTAGTTTCCTTTTTCCTTTCGATTAACCTTTTTGCATCTTCATACATTTTTATCACCATTTCTTCTTTTGCTTCTTCAAAAATATTTATATACTCAGGTTTTATTACAGGCCATGAAGAAATTGAAATAAATCCTCTATTTCCCATCATTTTCCATAATTCTTCACATAAATGTGGTATGAATATTGAAAGTATAATTAACCAATCTTTAATTATATTTTTAAGAAATATTGTATTAGGTTGATCTACTCTTGAGAGATACCATTTGATATCAGACCAAATTTCATAAAATGCTAAATTTGCCGCACTTCTTATTTTTAATTCTTCAAGAAATTCTTCGATTTTAATTACTTTTCTTGAAAAAACGCTTCTTAACCAATTATCCATTTCGGTTTCGTTTTGAATGTTTTCCATTTCAATTATTTTAGATACAAAGTTAAAGAAGGAGATTAAATGGTTTTGTACTTTCTCTACATTTGCCCATCTCCATTCACAATCATTCATATCTTCTGCGCTTAGAGCAAGAAATAGTCTAACGACATCCGCTCCAAATTTTTCTATAGCTTCCTCTATTGTAACAACTATTCCTTTAGATTTTGAGAGCTTTTGTCCTTCTATGTTTACAAGACCGTTTACTCCTATCATTTTTGGCCATAATTCTTCTGGAAATAGAGCTACATGATGAAATATATAAAATGTAAGATGGTTTGGTAGTAACTCCTTAGCAGAAACTCTTAAATCAACTGGATACCAATAAAGGAATTCCTCTCTTATTTTCTTTAATAATTCTTTATTTACTTTACAAATTTTCTCTACTTCATTTTCATTTCCTAATCCTAGAAAGACATAATCAAAGAATTCATCTTTTAAATTATCATGAGACAATAGACCCTGATTAACATATTTACTAATTATGTAAAAGCACATGTATATAGTAGAATCGCTTAAAGTTTCAACTATCCAGCGTTCATCCCATGGTAAAGGCGTTCCTAAACCTGATCTTCTTGCGCACGCTTTATCGTCTAACCATTTTATTGTTTCAATAAACCAATTTCTTGCCTCTTCTGGAAATATTTTCATTTTGGATAAAGCATAGAGAGCTTTTTCTTTCCATCCATTATCTGAATATTTTAAAAACCATTGATCTTTAAATATCGAAACTACACATCTTGTGCCGCATCTGCACTTAACTGGATAAAGTAAATCCCACATTTGTTCCAACATTCCAACATTCTTTAAATATTGAATTACTTTTTCTTTTGCTTCCTTTACTTTCATTCCAGAAAAATCAAAGCAATTTTCTTTCATTATACCTTTATTAAATTCTTCCAAGTAAACTTCTCTTGAAGCCATTTCAAGTTTAGGGTCATCATATTGCTTGATTTGCATTTTTTCAACAACAAAAATTGCAGGATGATCACCGTATCCTTCAAGCTTTATTATTGATATAGGTTCAATTTTTTTTATTTCTTCATAATTTAGATTAAATTTATCTATTGTTTCTTTATTTTCTTTTATGAATTTTAATCCAATCCAATCATAAGGAGCATGAGATGGAACGCTGTAAACTATTCCTGTACCTAAAAAAGGATCAATAAAGTATGCAGGTAAAATTATTACTTTTCTATTAACTAGTGGAGCTTCAGCATATTTTCCTATAATTTCTTCTCCTTTGAATCTTTCTAAAACTTCGAAGGTATAGTCTTGATTTTCTAATTTTATCAAAGTGTATTCATTTACTATCCATTTCTCGTTTCCTAATTTAATTTTAACATAGGTATCATCAGGATTTATCCAAATATTTGTTACTCCGAATATAGTTTCAGGTCTAAGAGTCGCAGCTACCAGATAGGAATCATCAAACTTAAATTTCACCAAATTTATTTGTTCAGGAGAAACCCCTTCTCCAATCAATCTATCATGATCACCAGTAGGAGATTTATCTCTTGGACACCATACTACAGGATGACTTCCTTTAGAAACATAGCCTAGATTTTTTAGCTTATTATATTGCCATCTTATAAAGCTACTATATTCTTTATGATAAGAAGTTGTATGGAATTCTCTTCTCCAATCTATTGAATATCCCAATCTTTTTATAGTTTTTCTTGAAACTTCTGTAAAATATTTTGCCATATAAAGAGGATCTGTGAATTTTTTAATTTCCTCTAATGAAACTCTAGAAGTTTTATGGATCATTTTAATTAAAGCTTCATCTCCTGCAGCTATTCTTTTAGCTGCCCCAGCTATAGGTTCGCCTGTCCAATGCCATGACCAAGGAAACAGTACATTATAACCTTTGAGCCTTTTATATCTCGAGTAAATTTCACATCTTAAAGAAGTAAATGCATGTCCTACGTGTAAAGGTCCATCCATGTAAGGATAAGGAAAGGTTACGAAGATTTTTTGTTTGTTTTTCAGTGGTTCACTTTCAAAAATTTTATTTTCTTCCCAAATTTTTTGCCATTTCTCTTCTATTTGCTTGAAGTTAATTCCAGACAAACCACCTCTTTGAATTAATATATTATAAATTTATTTAAACTTTCCTTTTTATTTATTAAAGAAGCTTTTTAAATATTCCTTAATTTCTGAAAATGCAAGATTTACTTTTTCAAAAGAACCTCCACCTCCTTGTGCAAGATTCTCTTTTCCTCCACCGCCACTTTTTGTAATTTTGATTAGAATGTTAATCAGCTCATTGGCTTTTATTCCTAACTTATTAGCTTCTTCTCCTACCATGATAACAAATATAGGTTTAATAAAATTCGAAGCCATTAAAACTACTGAATATTTATCTTTTTTTATGATATTTTCACTTATAGCTATCAAATCCTCATTATTCAAATTATTAAAAATGCCTTCGTAAACATTAATTTGTCCAATTTTTATTCTAGAACCTCTTAAATTTTCGCTTAATGTTATAGCCAATATTTGTCTTAATCTTTCTACTTCTTTTCTTTCAATTTTTAACTCCTTAAGAAGTCTTAAAGTAGCTTCAACAACCTTCTCTTTAGGCACATTTAAATTTGCTGATAAAAAGTTAAAGTTACCTTCAGTTTTTCTATATTCATTTAATGTAACATCTCCAGCTGTATATATGAATCTTTCTACACCATCTTGTATCCTTTCTACCTTAATTATTTTAATTAATCCAATTTCTCCTGTATTGCTTACATGCGTTCCGCCACAGGCTTGATGGTCATAATCTCCTACACTTACTACTCTTATTATTCTTCCTCCCATAACTCCTCCTTGATAAAGCGAATATCCAAATTTAGATTCAGCTTTGTCTCTTTCAATAAAAATAGCCTTTACAGGAACGTTTTGAAGAACAATTTCGTTGGCTAATTTTTCAATTTCTTCAATTTCTTCTTCAGTTATTTTTTTATAATGTGTAACATCCAATCTTGCTTTTGTTTCTTCTTTATTTGCACCTGCTTGCCAAATATGGTCTCCCAAAACTTTTCTTATAGAACATAAAAGTACATGTGTAGCTGTATGATGTCTCATTATTCTAATCCTTCTATTCCAGTCTATTTTACCTATAACTTCCTTGCCAATAAAGGATTCATCTATTTCATCTATCTCATGTAATATAACATCATTAACTTTATATGCTGACTTTACATTGTATTTTTTTCCATCAATAATTAACATTCCTGTATCGTAAATCTGTCCTCCCCCTTCAGGATAAAACGCAGTTTGATCAAGTATTACCCATTTAGGCTTTATTATTTTAATTATTTTTCCTCTAAATTCCTTCATATAGCTATCTTCATAGAAAAGTTGCTTAGTAGGAGGAATATCTTTTACTTCTGGAAGTTCCAATTTAGGCTTTTCTTTTTGAATTCTTTCATGCTTTTCTACAATTTTAGAAAAGAAATCATATGGATACTCTATAGCAATACCTTGCTTATTAGCTTCTTGAATAATAAAATCAGGATGTATTCCATGAGAATCATATAACTCAACCAAAGTTTCAGTATTTATAGTTGTTTTTCCTTTTTTAACATTTTCTATTAGAGAAGATATGATTGGATAAGTTTTATTTAACGTTTCTTCAAATTTTTCTATTTCTATTTCTACTATTTCTTTTATTCTATCCTTTGAATCCTTTATTCTCTTGAAATTATTGCTCCACAATTTAATTTGATAATCAATTAATTGCTTAAAATCAACATCTAAGTTCAATGCTTTAATAAATCTTAGCGCTCTTCGAAGAATTAACCTACCTAAATAACCTTCTCCTGTATTTGAAGGAACTAATCCATCTGCAAGCATAAAAACTAAGCATTTTGAATGATCAAGCAAAGTATAAGAAGTTTCAATTTTATTTATAATTTCATTTATTTCATTTTTATTAATTCCAAGTCTTTCCGAAATTTTCTCATTTATTTTATTTTTTTCTTTTAAAGTCTTTTCTGTAATAAATATTGAATTTTTTGCATGTTCTTTAACTATGTCATCAACAAACTTTGATGCTATATTCAATTTTTTAAATAACCAATCTACCAAATTTCCATAAATGGAATGAAAAGCTGAAGGCTTTTTGCTAAGATACCAGCAATACCTTTCTAAACCATAACCTGTATCTACAATATATATTGGCATCGGTACATATTCTCCATTTCTTACCTTATATGACATAAAAACCAAAGTGGCAATTTCTAGTCCTTTAGAAGCTACTTCAAAGCAAGGACCAGCATTTCCCCCTCCTTCCCAAACATCTTCGATATACGAAATTTCATAAGGATCTATTTTGAATATTTCAGTATTTAGTTCATGACAAAATTCTACTGTTTCATCTTTCCAATATATTTTTTTATTTGGATAATTAAAGGCGTGATGGGCCATCATTTCAAATATTGTAAGATGTCTTCCAGCTGTTAAACCAATCAAATCTAAATCTTTTAATCTTATACAAGGTTGGGAAAAAACTAATGGATTCGCTGGAGGATCAATTATTCCGTCAGTTACAAAAGGTTGGAAAACTGCTATACTTGCTATTGTTAAATATATATCTTCTCTCCATCTAGCCAAAACAGGTCTCGGTTCAATGATCTTATGGTTTCTCTTTTCAAAAAATCTTAAAAATCTCTCTCTTATATCATCTATTTGTATATTTGTTTCTTTCTCTTCTAAAAATGAATAACTTACGCAAGGAGAACTTTTACAATATTCTTCATTTGTATCTAAAGTCCAAAAATTTCTCTGACAAGATTTACATTTTTTTCTTATAAAATTGTTTTTGCTAAAAAAAACTAGCTTGTATTCCTTTTCATTATTAATCATAAAGTTTTAACCGAATAATGACGATAATCCTGCAGCTAATTCCTCTTCTGATACTTTTTCTTCCTTCTTCTCTTCCTTCTTCTCTTCTTTAGCTGTAGTAGGTGTTGCAGCTGGAGCTGTTGTAGGTGCAACTGTGATAGGCGAAGCAGCTTTGATAGCTTCATCGATATTTATTTCTTTTAAAGCAGCTGCATACATTCTTATTCTATTAATGTCATATTCCGCTCCTATGGCCTTGAAGATTTTCTCTAAATTCTCTTCGCTAATTTCTTTCTTTGCATAATGTAGTAATAATCCTGCGTAAACGTACTCCATAATTAATTATTTGGAGTATTATCTTTATATATTTTCATTTGAGGCAAATCGAAAAATTAACTAAGACCCTTGCTTTTTAACAATTCAAAAATATTTTGAGCATTTGAAATAGCTCTTTGTATTGAATATTTTAATACTTCTTTATCTGGTATTACTAAGCTTTGTAATACTTTAATAGAATTATTATGGGCTTGAGTTATTATTATAGGCATAATTTCTTTTATGGGCAATATAGCGTTAAGTGAAAGATTTAAAACATATTGCTGAGCTTTCTCTATTTCTTTTTTAATTTGATTTAAATCTAGGTAAATATTCTCAATTATATTTTTACCATCAAAACCATATTTTAATTTCAATGTTACTGAAATAGGTTTTATTCCAAGAAGGTTTAATAACTCAACTACTTCGCTAGAAATTTTGTCTCCTTTTTTAACTACAACCGTATCTTTTGTTACAGTTATAGCACCTTCTTCAACCTTAGTAGGAATTTTAAGTTTGCTAAATTTACTCATAACAGGACCAGGGGTTATTCCTGTATTTCCTGCAGGAATAATAATATCTTCTTCAGCTACATCTCCAGGTTTAGCTGCCGTTTTGATTTTATTTTTTTCAAGTTGCAAATAAATTTCATATGGGTTAGCGTTAGAAAAAATAAAAATGTTTTGCTTATGAAGATATGGTTCTAATTTCTTAACTGTATTTTCTTCATAAACTTTTTTTAATGCAACTCTAAAAAGAGAATTTTTTACTACTTTGAATTTTAAAGAATCATAAAATATTTTTCTTAATTCTTGTAAGTCAGCACTTTTTATTTTAAATAAATCAGCTATTATAAAATATTTATAATTTTTAAGATAGCCAACTAATTCGTTTATTATTTTTTCTTTCCTCTTCCTTGATGTCTTTTTAACTGCTATATACTTTGACATTTTATCTTAACTTTATAGGATAACTCATCGTTTTCTTTAAATAAATAGATTTAATTCTTCCTTTACCTTCTATTAATTTTTCCACTTCATTAATTACTGTTAAAGCATTTTCGCTTAACTTTTCTGTTGGCATATCTTCTGTCCCAATTCCGCAGGATATAACTGGTTGATTTTTTACTTTAATTCTTACACTTTGTTTTAACCTGCTTATTGTACTTTTAACATCAACGTTAGGAGATACAATTTCGGGTAGTTTACCTCTAGCGCCTAAATAAGGCCCTAATAGTTTTCCAACAAGTGGCATTAGATCAGGCTGAACAAGAAAGAAATCATATTTTCTTGCTATTTTCTTTAATTCCCTTTTATTTCCCTGCAATTTTTCGATATCACTTTTTCTTAAGATTAAATCAGCACCTCCTTCTTTCGCTTTTTCTGCCATAGTAAGTTCTCCAATTACGCATACCTTTTTTTCCTTATTTGGTTTATTTGGAAGCATTATTATTTTGTTTAATTTTCCTCCTTCTTTTTTAATATCCAATCCTTCTATATGAATTACCAGATCAAATGTTTGAGTAAAGTTTTTCTTACTTTCATTTTTCAATTTAGTTATAGCTTCATTCAAATCTTTCAATGAGAAACCTTTTTTTTCTGTAGCTAAAGGCATTTTAATTTTCTTTTAATAAATCATCATATAAACCTTTATCTATTTCTTTCTGTACTTGTCTTGGATCTTTATTATCAACAGTTATACCGAAGCTCACACAAGTACCTAAAATTTCTTTCACTGCAGTTTTTAAAGATTTTGCAAGTAAATCTTTTTTCTTAATTTTGGCTATTTTAATAACTTGTTCAAAGGTTAGGTTACCTGCTTTTTGTTTTAGTGGTGAAGATGAACCTTTTTCTAATTTTGCTTCTTTTAAGATTAATGCTCCAACGGAAGGTGTTCCAACTTCTATATTTACAACTTCCTTTGTTTCTAAATTTACTTCAACTATAACAGGAACTCTCATTCCTGCAAAATCTTTTGTAAGAGAATTTATTTTATTAACTACATCCATTACGTTTATTCCTAAGGGAGTTAGCGAAGGTCCTATTGGAGGACCTCCTGTAGCCTTACCTCCTTCTATATCAAATTTAAAGGATTTAATTTGTGGCATTGCTAAAAAATAAATTTATTTTTTTATTATTTTTACGTAATCTGCTGATAGTTGTATAGTTAAAGGAGTTATTGAATCTTTTAAAACAACTTTTACTTCGTTTTTTGTTTTATCAACACCTATAATTTCTCCAATGTTACCTTTAAATGGCCCCCATGTTATTTCAACTTCATATCCAACTTCTATTTCAGTAGACTTAGCCTTAGGTAATATTAAATGTTCAATATCTTTGATATCCATCATACCTCTTACATGACCTCTAACATGTTTTAGTCCATAGAATAAAGGAAGAGGATCAGCAGGATTGTCTGCTTCAACTAAAATATATGATTTAATTTCATCCAAAACTAATTCAGATGCGACAGAAGTTTTTTCTTTTAAATTATTATATCTTTCACTAGCTATAAGAGCAATCTCTTTTTCATGACCTGCAGAAACTTTAATAGCATATAATTTTTTCTTTATTTGCTTACCACTTTCCTTTTCTCCTTCCATAATAAAATATTATTAGAACTCCCATTATAATAATTGTTATTATTAATATAGTTATTTGCGCAGCTATAGCACTTGTTGCTGGATTAAATCTTAACGTTTCAAATGCTAACGAAATAATTTGTATAGTAAAAGCGTAAATTCCTACAATAAAAAGACCAATTATTACAATTTTGAAAAGTAACCAAAATTCATCTCTTGTAGGTTTTGAAGATAAGGCTAACAAATTTCTAATCGAATTAATCATTGATTTTATTCTATTAGACATCGAATTTTTATTTAAAATAAACTTATTAATATAGCTTTGCTTACATGTAATCTATTTTCTGCTTGCTCAAATACCAAAGATCTTTCTCCATAGACAACTTCTGGTGTTACCTCTTCTCCTAAATGCCAAGGACCGCAATGCATAAAATAAGCATTTTTAGCAATTTCCATAACTCTCTGATTTACTTGATAAGGCTTTAATAAAGATAATCTTTCTTCTTTCTCTTTTTCCATACCCATCGAAACAAAAACATCGGTATAAATAATATCTGCATTTTTAACTCCTTCTTCAATATTTTCTGTTACATTAATTTTACAATTATTCTTCTTAGCGATTTCATAACTTTTATTTAAAATTTCATATAATGGCTGATATTTTTTAGGTGCCACAATGTTTATATTGATACCCATGGTTGCGCAGCCAAGCAAAAGGCTGTTTGCGATATTATTTGCCCCATCTCCTATATAGGCTACTGTAATGTTATCTAATTTACCAAATTTTTCATATATTGTATAGAAATCTGCTAAAATTTGACAAGGATGCTCCAGATCACTTAATGCATTAATAACAGGTTTACCAAAGTTATCAGCAAATTCCTTAAGTATTTCATGTTCATAAACTCGTAATATAGCTCCATCTAAATACTTACTTAATACTTTAGCTGTATCCTTTACAGTTTCCCCTCTTATAAGCTGTAGTTCACTCCATCCAAAATAATATGGAACTCCTCCAAGTTCTTGAATTGCTACTGTAAATGAAACTCTTGTTCTTGTTGATGGTTTTTGGAAAATTAGACCTATTTTTTTATTTTTTAAATAATTTACTTCTTTTATTCCTAGGTAATATAACTCTTTGAATAAGTAAGATAAGTTAATAATTGTATTTATTTGATCTTTGTTTAAATCTAACATTGATAACAAACTTTTTCCTTTAAGTTCAGATACTTTCTCAAAAATGTATTTCATGATAAATTAAAAGCTAATCTTATTTTAAATATTTAACTAAAGCTAGGAAGAATTAAAAATTATTCCTTTTTAAATTACTAGAAACTAAGCTATGTTTGGAGCTATTTTCTCTTCTAATTGAATTAGTAATTTTAAAAAATAAGAAGAAAATATTCTTCGATGATTATTTTAATCAATCCAATAGACTGTAAAAAATGATGTACGAAAAAAATAATGAAGGAAAAGATATAGGGTATGTTTAAAAGTTAATCTTATTGGATGTAGAGGAGTGATGCTATAACTTGGGATCATCGAAGATTTGAAAAAATTAAAGCGATAAATTTATAAATTTATTATGGCAAGGCAAAGTATAAATACCAAAGGAATAAGTCCAAAAATAATTGTAATAGCTGTTTTATTCACAGCAACATTACTTGCAACGATAATATATTCCCAAGGATTTATTACTCAAAATAAAAATTCAAACGTGCAAACACAGGTTTCGATAAATGACGGAGACCTTAGAGAAGTTCTTTCCCGCTATTATGCCGATAAAATCTTTTATTACTTTAGCTATGATGAATATGTAAATGTCACTTTAACAATAAGTCCTACCATCACATTTACTACCAGCCCTACTCCTGAAGAAGTTGAGATTCTAAGGCAAAGGTATGTAAATCTCGATACTAGCAATCCTAGAGTAGCTAAATGGGTTGAAATGATTACCAAATATTTGGATCCTGAATATTTAATTAGTATAATCGAAAAGCAGGGAGGAAAGGTTATAAGATTAAGCGAAGTTCCTGATAGTTTAGATCAAATACAGTTTGCTAAGGTAACTTACTTTATATTTGGAGCAGAATGGGTTAAAAGTAATCTTAATAATGTAAAGTTGCACAACTTCCTGCGTCAG
>JAVVGB010000033.1:0-11654 GCA_032249315.1 Thermoproteota archaeon | reverse complement strand
CAAAATGTATTGGTTTTTATTCTTTTCATTTCTTCAAAGTTTTCAGCAAATTTTTCTATAATCCTCCTTGGTTCCTCATATATATTGTTCCATCTAGCTAAATTACAAGGATCATGATATGTTAATTTCTCTTTAAACTTTTTATTTATTTTAATCTTACCTTCTTGAATTAATTCATACAAGACCTGTACATAATGCTTTACATCTATTTTGTAACCTAAAGTCGAATAATCGTTTTTAAAAGTGTTATATCCATGAGGACATGAAACAAGTAAACTTTTAAATTTGCATTTTGTTAACAGATCAAATATTTGCTTAGCGTTATTTTGAAAAGTAAACTCATCTCCTATTTTTCTTATTGGTTCACCACAACACATTTCTTCTCTTAGAATTGCAACTTTAAAGTTCATTTTTCTTAAAATGTATATCAAGGCTTCAGCATTTTGTCTTTGAGAAGGATCAAAACTAATATTGCAACCAAGCCAATAAATGTAATCATATTCCTTTCCTTCTTCAGCATATTCGATTCCGTATTTTTCAATTAAAGAATTAACCCATTCATCTCTATCATAGTAACTCAAACCAAAGGTATTACCGCTACGCATAACATTGTTTAAGGTCGCTAAAGCTTGTTCTGGAACATTTTCAGATCTACTAACAAGGCCTCTTCTAAGATCCATAATTGTTTCAACTTGATGAATTGAAACAGGACATTCGAAAACACATGCTCCACAAGCAGTACAAGACCATATAATATCTGGGTTTATTATATTCGGAACAATATTATCTTCCCTTCCTTTAATTAAAGCATATCTTAAATTTTGTATTAATTTAGCTGGACTTAAAGGCTTACCTGAATTAAAAGCAGGACATTTTGTTTCACACCTTCCACAAAATGTGCATGAAAGAAAATCAAGTTTTTGTTTCCATGAAAAATCCTTTAATTTAATAACTCCAAAATTTTCACCCTTCTCTACAATTTCATTGATATTTGGTATTGGTTTTAATGAAGAAACTTCTTTTCTTGCAAAAATAATATTAAAAAAGGAATAAAACCAATGGCCTATCTTTGTCCAAGGAATTAAAGCTATAAGAAATTGTGCCAAAAAGAAATGCGAAAGCCATAGTATTCGATACAATGTTTCAATATCCGAAATTACTAGTGAATTTATTAATATACCGAATAAATAACCTATGGGATCCACCCATGATGGTCTATTAATCATTATTGTTACAATACCGCTAAGAATAAAACCAGTAACTATTATATAAAGTAATCCTAGCAAGAATAACCAATCCACCCATGTGTAAGTTAATTCCCTTGGTTTAAGCTTTAGTCTTATTGTTAATAATACCAATATTCCTATTAATACCATAAGCCCTCCTACATTCATGAAAAGTTTAAATATGACATAAGAAGTACCGCTTACTAAACCTTTATAAAAATAATAATCGAAGGCTCTAATTACTGTTCCAAAAAATAAAATTATAATTCCTATGTAAATAGGTAAATGAAACTTGCCTCTTGTAGTTCCTATTACCTTTTTTTGAAACAACCAGTAAGTAATAAAATTTTTAAAAGAATTTTTGTTTAAAGATTTTAATATTTTTAAAATTTCTTTAAAATTATTGAATATTTTCTTACTTATATTTAATATACCGTATGTTAAAATAAATATAATTATAAAGAAAAAGATTAAAATAATTAAATGTAAATCTTCTGTAAGAAAAAAATGTGGAAATTCCAAATTAAAATTATTCAGAATGTGGTGGCTTTGCTACTTTTCTAGCAAAGTGCAAATGCATCCATTCAAGATATAGTTTTCTGCATTGAATTATTCTTTCTCTTTCTTCATCATCAATTTCCTGTATTAAACCATGTTTAATTAGATTTTTTTCTAGTCTTTTAGGATTTACTTCGAATCTACCATATCTAATAATTACATCCTCTACCATGTTTTCACCCCATAGCTTTTAATATTAATTCAGATAAATGCAATATTTGTATATTTAAGTTAAATGTTTTAGTTACTTCAGTAAATTGATCCATACAATGCGGGCATGCAACAACCAATGCATCAGCTCCTAAATCTATAGCATTTTCCACCCTTGTTCTTCCTATCTTCAATGAAACATCTTGATTTATATTTTTGAAAATATAATTACCGAAACCACAACAATAACGCCATTGTAATACTTTATGTTCTTCAATATACGTAATTCCAGGTATAGCCTTGAGCAGATTTCTTGGAGAATCATATATACCATTTAGCTTACTTAAATTACAAGGATCATGATAAGCTGCCCTTAATTTTACCTCTTTTTCAAACTTTAATGTACCTTTCTTATACAATTCCCAAAGATAATCTGTAAAGAATATTGGTTCGAAAGGTAATTTTTCTTCATTGTATTTAATATATTCTCTTGATAGCATTGTTAATAGATGAGGATTAATTACTATTGCGTACTTAGCACCTAATTTAACCGCTTTATCTACCAATGCTTTTGCACTCTTTTTAAATTGCTCAACATTAAAGGAAAGATATTCTTGCTGTAAAGGTGAATCAGGTTCCACTACTGTGAAATCAACTCCTAATTTATTAAGTATCATGACCAAATCTCTGGCTATGCTACTTAATTGAGTAGCTGTAAAAGTGTCAACTAAAAATACTGTCTCATTAGGAACATCTCTTTTTACTTTTAGATCTCTGCTCCATTCTATTAGTTCTTCTTTTCCTACACCTTCTAATCTCTTAAGTGATGCTTCTACTTTTTCCCAATTTCTCGGTTTTAGACCTTTGTTATATAATTCTCTTCTAATAAATCTTATCAAATCTATGGTAGTTGTAGTATATCTGTAAAAATCTCCTGAAAATAACGTATTTGGACATCTAACTTCACATGAAGAACATTCCAAACAGTATGTAAATGAATCTAACAGATCTTCTAATTTAGCTAAACCTCTGGTTACTGCTAATACTGAAGTATGGAAACCGTATGCTGAATAAGATTCATCTCCTGTAGCCAAAACAACTGGATCATATGTCCTGCACATTTTATGTGAACATGCAAACTGATTATAACAATCCCTTGCTATCCCTTCCCATTTTGCTTCCTTTATATGCTTCTTTATAGAAATGAACTGCGTCATGTTCTCACCTATAAGCTTGATCTAACAAATACTTACCGGGATTCATAATATTGTTAGGATCCAATAGTTTTTTGATCTTTTTCATCAATTCCCACTGAGCACCTAATTCATTAGGAATTAATTCTGCATCTCCAGGTCTTGTAGCTCCATGAGCAGCAGATATGCTTCCTCCCACTTCTAAAGTAGCTTCAGATATTTCCCTTTTAAGATTTACCCAAGCATTCCATGTTTCTTCATTTAATTCAAATTCATTAACACCTATGTCAATTTCAGTTAAATAATCTCCCCATGGTCTAAATGCACTATTGTTATAAAAGAACATACCCCAGTCATCGAATATTCTAGGATATTTATCTCTGTATTTTTTAACCGCTTCATGCCATCTCTTTCTAATGTAAGGTAATGCGGTATAGTGGATTCCTGAATCCTCACAGTGCCATGTTAATAATATTACATTTCCTTCATCATCTCTTCCATGATAAGGTATATGATAACGGTCATGCCTTGAAGCCCAATCTCCTTCAGATAATTCTTCTCCTAGATATTTTCCTCCGCTTTTCTCCATCCACTCAAACAGTTTCTTAGATGCAGCATTAACTTCTAATTCAGAACCATATAAAGCAGTTGCTATTATTGATTTTATATCTCTTGGCTGTGGAATATATGCTTCATCGTCTCTTCTCAAAAATTCAACCTTTTCTTCATCAAATAATATTATGCTTGCTAAAGTTCTTAACCCAATTCTTTGTGCTTTGCCTAAAGCTTTATATGCTTCATCAAAACTTCTAAACCCAAAGAATGCAGGTAATTCAGCTTCAGGTTTCGGGAATAAATCAACCGTAATTTCTGTTACAATGCCTAAGGTTCCTTGGGCACCAAAGAATAAATATTTTAGATTGTAACCAACTGAAGATTTTCTAATCTTTTTGCCCCCTCCTTCCCCAACCCATAAAACTTCTCCTGTAGGTAAAACAATGGTCATATTTAAAACAAGATCCCTTATATGTCCACCTACACCGCTAATTAAACTCCATCCATTTGTATTGATTCTTCCTCCTAAAACTGACATTCCATAAGAAGCAGGATCATCTGGGAACCATAACCCATATTTATCTAATACCAAATTTAATTCCATAGATGTAAGACCGGGTTGCACAGTTGCTGTCATATTTTCTTCATCAATCTCCAAAATTTTATTCATTCTTTTCATATCTACTAAAATACCTCCATACAATGGAACAGCGCCGTCATTTAAACCTGTTCCGCCTCCTCTTGGAACAATAGGTATTTTATATTCATTGGCAAGTTTAACGATTTCTACAACTTCTTCAGTAGTTGAAGGAAGTACAACAATTGCAGGCATATGTTGATTCCATACATGCATTGGAAAGGGTGTTGGTGTTCTTGCTCTTAATAATCTATGATGCGGTTTTACGTGCACATTTTCATCGCCTACAATTTTTCGCAGTTTTTCTATAATGTATTCAGAAACCATTGCTACTTTTTCTACCATGCTTTAGTAATATTTTTGATAAATTTAAATTTTTTCATTTTTTATACATCTGAGTTAATTCTTTGATTAACTTTGGAATAAACATGTAAAGATCAGCTTTTACGAAATAATCTGAATTTTCTTTTATTGGCGCATTTGGATCTTTGTTTATTGCAACTACTATTTTTGAATCTTTCATGCCCATTATATGATGTATTTGACCCGAGACACCTACTCCAATATATAATTTAGGCTTTACTGTTATTCCAGATAATCCTACTTGTCTATAATCCTCAAGCCATTTATAATCTGTAACAATAGGCCTGCTTCCACCTATTTCAGCTCCTATTAAAGAGGCTAATTCTTTTATCATCTTTATATCATCTTTATTTTTTACCCCTCTTCCTATAACAACCAGCTTATCTGCATTCCTAATATCTACTATTTTTACTTCCTCTTGCTTTACAAGTTTTATTCCCTTGGAATATTTATTATCAGAATATTTTTCAATTTCTAAAGATTTAACTGAAGGATTAGGAGATGGTAAAGGTTCTTCAAATCCTTCTTTAATGGTAAATATTATAGGAGATTGCTTAGGCTTTACCAATTCTATACCAATACCGCTATAAACCAATTTTTTAAGTATTAATGCATTATCCTTTATTTCATATCCTACTACATTTGAAATATAAGAGCCTCTTAACTTTATAGCCAATCTTGGTCCTAATTCGAAGCCTAGAACAGTGTTGGGTAAAATTACCAATTCAAAATTATACTTCTTGTATATTTCAGCAACAGTTCCTATAACCCAGCATAATTTATCTAAATAATTATTATATTCGATCTTTAATACATAATTTGCACCATACTCTTTAGCTAAATCTAACTCTTTTTCAGAGTTATATATTACCAGTGAAGGTTTAAAATTGTTCTTATTAACAAAAGTTAAAGATTCTTTGAGGAAATTAATCTGATTATCTGATATAATTATAGATTTGATGTTCTCGATCATAATACACCCTCCTTAACTAAATAATCAACTAATAATTTAACGGCTTCATCGATATTCTTTTCTCCGTCAACGAATATTCTTTTTCTTTGGGAACTTTGCATAGGAATCAATGATATAACATCAATAGTATTATTAATATTTATCTTGATCTGTTCAAAAGTTTTAATCTTATCGCGTGGTATTCGCATAATTTGTATAGGAGTTACAGTTTTCAATGTTACAATTCCACTAGTTACACATACAATGCATGGTAATTGTAATTCAAATGTTTCGATAACATTTTCTCGTTTTCTACTTACTACTATATACGAATCGCTTACTTCCGCTATATTTATAACGTTTATAACAATAGGCCATTCTAGAATTTCTGAGAGATAAATATGAGTTGCAGAAGAAGCATAATCTTCACTTAAAGTACCACATAAAATTAAGTTAGGACTTAGCTTTTTAACCATTTCTGCTAAAATATGCGCATATACAAAAGGCTCATTTTTTATATTTGGAATTTTTTCTATAAAATAAACATCATCTGCACCTCTCACAATAGCTTCTCTCATTGAATCTTTACTTTCTTTGTCTCCTATTCCGACAGCAATAACTTGAGTATTTGGAATTTTTTGCTTTATTACCGAAGCTACTTCTAAAGCATATTTATCGTGATCATTAATATGGTATGGCACGCCTTTAGTTATTATTTCATTTCTTTTTGAATCTATTCTTAGCAAAGTTGTGTCAAATGTAGGTTTAGCTAAAACTAATATTTTCATAATAAAAAAAATTCTATAAATTATAAAAAATTATGGGATTTGTTTTAATATTTTGCTGAAAAGTAAGAAGGAAGCTAATGTAACAAAGTATGTTGGTATTCCTGCACTAATGTATGGAAATAATCCATTCATACTTTCAAAAGTTATTGGATTAAAGGTTGTTAAATAGAATGCTACACCAATTATTGTAGCAATTACAGCAGCTATATTAAAACCTCCTTTAAAATGATATTTCGAATTGTTACTCATATCATACAGATCTTCAACAGATAACTTACCCCTTGTTAAAAAATAGCCTCCAGTAAGTAAAGCTCCGTAAACACCAGTTAAAAGTGAGATTATTGCTAAGTAAACATTGTACCTTTCGAATACACCTGGAATTGCTGATACTATAATGCCCAGCACAGCAAAGGTTAAAGTTACATAAAACCATTTAGCTCTTGGAAATCTACTTACAGAAGTAATAGAAAGTGGATAAATTAACATCATTATTGAAGTAATGTTTGCCAGGGCAAACAAAACTAAAGCTAATATTGCAAATGTTAAAGGTGCAGTAAGAATCCAATCCGTAGGATCAAAGGAACCTAACATTATAGCAGTTAATGCTGGAAAAACTCCAGCCATTACAGCAAGTAATCCCCAACCCCATAATGTTCCATGATAAGCAGCACTCTCACTTTTGGTTAATCTTGTCCATTGGCCATACCAAAAAGCCCATGAAAAACCAAGTCCAACATTCCATTCCAACGTTAATGCTAATGCCCAATTTCTAGCCATATTCTCAGGAACACCAAAATCAGTTACAACAGAACCTTTAGGAGCCTCTTTAAATACCGTATCGATACCCACTGATACTAATATATAATATATAAAGTATGCTAAAATTATTAACATAAATACGGCTGCGAACCTAGAAGTCCACTTTAAAGCGGTAGGGCCTAAATATGCGTTATACCAACCTATTATAATTGCAATTATTGCAAATATTACAGGGCCAAAATAAGGATCAGAAAAAATTGCTGGTCCTCCAAAACCTTCATTTATCTTTTGTACAGAATGTCCAGCTAATAATGCTGCATAAGCTATCCATCCTACAGAAGAACCAAGGTAAAATGCTATAAGAAGTATATCATTGAACCTATAACCTAAAATTGCTCTTGAAGCGATCCATTGGTCTACTCCATATCTTGCAGAATATAAAGCTAAAAGAGATATTAAAAATAAAGGAACCTGATTTCCGAATATTACAGTTATTATAGCTTCTTTAGCAGGTAAGTAAAGTCCTGTATAACCTCCGACTAAAAAATACCATGCAGCTATGCCAAAGCATATTTGTATTGCCATCATGTCAAACATTCCGTAAACTCTATCTTTTGATAGGGTGGGTAATAAAGTAAACCAAGCAGAACTTGTTGCTCTCTTAGCCATTTTTAGCTCATTATTAAAATGAAATACAATACTGTTATTGCTACGTTAATTACTATGGCAATTAAATAATCTCTCTTTTTTATTCTAGGAACCAACTCTGAATTATTTTTTATATATTCCAGCCTTTCGATTAATTCATTAGTGATATTTACATCTATAGCTTTTAGTTGTGTCTTAATTATTTCTGACTTTGTTTGACTCATTCTAAGAATTTTTTTGTTTTTCTCCTCGTTTTCTTGTTCCTTATGAAATATACTTTTTGACATTATTCAATTAATTTTAATTTAATATATAAAATTTTTCTGTTATTGCGTGAATTAATAAAACAATATTTATAAAAGGAAAGCTAAATTAATTAGAATTTTATAATATGCATTTTTCGGGAATTTCTTGAATAGTTTTATTAATTTAGCGTAAAACAATATCATGCGAACTTATATACTATATTTTTCTGAAAAGACTTAATTTTTGAAATCTTTGAACTTTATCAATTCGTTCGACTCTCTATAACAAAATATTTTATTCAATTTGCCTTAAATTAAAATATTTATCTAAAACTTTTTTAACAGATTTTCTAATTTTTTCATCTAAAGTAGAAGGAGATAAATTTAAAATTTTAGCTAGATCCGATAAAGATATTTTTCTAGGAAAATCAAAATAACCTAGCTTATAAGCTATGCTTAAAACTTTTTCTTGATTTAACGTTAAATTATTAGTTTTAATACTTTTATAATTATAAACATTTTTTATTTCAAATTTTATATTATTATTTTTTAATAAATTTAAAGCAAGTTTAATATTTTCTTTTGAACCTATCATATCCCATGTAACAATACCCTTCTCGTATTTAATTTTTCTAAAGATACATCCACATTTAGCTAAAATAGAACATATTTTGCATCTTTTAGTTATAACTGAACCATAAATCAAATTGTTCTCCTCCAAAAATTCATAATTTACTACATCTTCAGAATTCTTTATAATTTCCATTACTGAATATGCTTCTGTACTGCTTGGATAAATTCTAAAATAACTTTGAATATATCTTCTATTTATTAAAGGTCTACAATCTATTATATCTATCAATAGATCGTTACCAAATTTTTCAGCTAAAGCCTTTAACCAACTATGCTCAGGTTTGCTTTGTATCAATATTCGTTTCATTAATAAAATAATGTTTCATAAAAAATTAATTTATTTAATTTTTAAAAGTTTGAAAAATGTAAATAAAAGGGAAATTAACAAAAGCGTTGCACCAATTTCAATTATTGGTAAAACATTATTTTTAATTTCCAATGATCTAATAGCTATTTCATGAACTGGTGTTCCTACAAACATTGGACTAAGCATATAGAAAAATCCTCCTATCATTACGAAAGCAAAACCTCCAACAGTTAACCATGAAATTAAACTTCTTGAAAATCCTTTTAAGCTTAATTCTAAATATAACAAGAACATTATTATTCCAAAGGTCAAAGCTAATAAATGCCAGTGAGCCACATTATAAACTATTTCATCTTCAATTGGCCAAACACTCCTTACTTCTCTAATTCTCATAGCAACAACAGCTCCTGAAAAGGCATCAAGTATTGCCATTAGTATTACAGTAATAAAAACTCCTAATTTAATACCGTCTTTTAAAGCATTTTTAAATCCATCATATTTAATAACTTTCATTATACCAAATATCACGAGGAAAAGTAAAGCTAGTTCTAGTAAACCTACTCCTGCATTAACAATAATATGAGCTCTAGGTCTATCCCACATTACACTCCAGCTTCCATAAGTTAAAGGAAAGACTCCTATTAAAGTAAAATATGCAGCGATCTTATGAAGTTTTCCTTTAAAATCTAACCATCTAAATCCTATAATCATTAATGCTACTCCAAACAAAGCAACTGCTGCATGGGCATGACCTGAACTAGACAATTCTAATGGTGTAGAAGGGGCAATTAATCCTCTATATTCTTTTGTTGAATGCTCTTCTAAAAGAAAAACTTTAACATCTTCATTAAAACCAAAATATGAAGCATAATATCCTCCTAAAATTGCTGAAAGCAAAAACAAAATTATGGTAATAAAGAAAGCTAATTGAGTAACATCATATCCGAATACTGAAGCATATTCCTTGCTTTGGACTTTATAAGATACTTTTAAAGGAGAAATCGCATAAATATATATAATTCCAGTAATGAACATTAAAGCAAGACCTAAAATCCAAAATGAATGAACAACAGGACTTGGACTGAAATAGGCAAAAATTATTCCTGAGATAGCTGTAATAAACATACCTAACAAAGCTAAATTTGTTATCAATGGTTTAAGGTTTTCAGCTATTTTTATAAATTTAAAAGATAATAAAATACCAAAAGTTATTGCCATCATAGCTAATACATGATAAACTAATATAGCTCTTGCTGCAACCCTTTCATTACTTACATCAATTCCCAATTGTTTGTATAATGGAATAAAATTTTCTGCAACAGGTCCAGCTAAAGAAGAAAGGAAAAGAATAATAGGCACTAACAAAAATATAACTATTTTCATGTATTTAACTTCGTTAAAGTTCATTTTACTTCTTCGTAACCAAATAGAATCCAAAAAAGAAGAATAATGACATTAAGAAAAGAATGGATGGAAGTAAAGTTAAGACCATCTCTAAAGGAAGAATTGGTTTACCCATTGACAAAGAAGCTAACGCTAATCCTCCAACTCCGATCAAAATGCCTCCTAAAGTTATAAATATAATTTTCCATGGATACAATTTTTTAATTAACCCATAAATTGGAAAAGCCACAATAACAAGTCCAGCAATTGAATGAATAGCAGGTATAGATATTTTTGTTACTCCTATTAAAATTATTCCCAATATAACAAAAACAAAATAATATAGCCACATCCTAGGAAATATTAAATAAAATACTGCTAAAGATATGAATAGTGGCAAAAGAGCACCTAATACAGGAGTTATGCTTAAACCAAGCGCATCAACACCAATACTTAATAATGCAGCAACTAGAACTAGCAGTGCTATGAAGCCTATACTTGAAAATAAGAAGTGATATTTTTTATTTTTATAATAATATAACATAAAATAGAATATTCCTAATATCGAAATTATTAATGTTAGTATTAAAGGTATATAGTATGCAATTATATTTTCTAAACTTACCATAAAATTAATTTCGTTGCCCATCATTAAAAACATAATATTATCATCTATATAAACTTTCAACCAAATACTTTTGGATAATAAACAAAATTTCTAAACAAATTTAAAAATAATTAAGTATAAAAAGATTAATTTATTTTTAAAAAAATATATTTACTTTTATATACATAAATAGATATTATATACAAATGTATTTAAAGATTTTATCCATAAATTTATATTATTCAAAAATATTTAAATAGAAATTCTAAATATTTTTCTCCCTAAAACTTAGCCAACAATAAACTATTATCCATAATTTTTGGAAAATTACAGCCGTTTCCTTGTATAAATAAATTAATATGCTAAAAGTATAGAATATTTAATGATAAAAACTTTAAACGAAGCTAAGATACTTTCATATTCAGTAAACATTGGCTATAAAACTTTAATTTCAGAAGTAATTTCTACATGGAGTAAAAAACATCCAAAAGAAATTGAAGAAAGCTTAACAACCGAAGAATTAGAAAAAAGATCAAAAGATACTCTAAGAGCTGTTAAAGAAGGATATTCTTCAATTTTAGAAATGCCAGTCATACATATTCAAGCTATATTACCAAGATTATTAACCTTAATTCTTGTATCTTTTTCAA
>JAVVGB010000032.1:0-11927 GCA_032249315.1 Thermoproteota archaeon | reverse complement strand
AAATTGCTATAAATTCTGGAGATAAGCAGCTTATTCCTGAGCATGTAAGAAAAGCGTTAAGCGAAGTTTATCCTTATTTAAACTTAGAAATGATAAATTCTTTAGAGAAGCAAGAAAAGATTCTACTTAAGGCTTTAGCATTAGCATTAAAAGAATTGAAACAAGCTCAAATAAATGTAGGAAGACTAAATAAATATTATAAATTGGTCTGCGAAGAATATTCTGAAAAACCATTAAAATATACACAGCTATGGAGCTATTTACAAAGACTTAAAAATAAAAATTTAATTAACATAAAAGTTAGCAATTTAAAAAGAGGAAGAAGTAGTTTAATCTCAATCGATATTCCTGCTGAAGTTATAATTAAGAATATAAAAATAGAATGAAAAAAGAGAGCATTATTGAAAATTTATTAGGTTCTAAATGGAAGATCCGTGTATTAAAAAAAATAATTGAAGAAAAAGAAGTAAACATTAGTAATTTAGCAAAAGAAACATCAAGCAATTTTAAAAAAGTAGAACAATACCTTAAATTACTGAATGAGTTAGAAATTATAAGAGAGAAAAGACTTGGTAAAATAAGATTAATAATTGTAAATGAGAAATCTCCAATTTTTAGTAACTTGGAAAGAATGTTTAGATTTGTTGAGGGAAAATATTCAAGCTAAGGATATATTTTGAAAATTTTAAATTAGTATAAGGATGAGCGAGGAATTAATGTGGATTGAAAAATACAGGCCAAAAACATTAGACGAAATTGTTAATCAAAAAGAAGTTGTTATGAGTTTAAAAAAGTTGGTAAATGAAAAAAATCTTCCTCATACTTTGTTTACAGGCCCACCTGGTGTAGGAAAAACAGCTACAGCTTTAGCTTTTGTAAGGGACCTTTATAAAGATGAATGGCGAAATAATGTTTTAGAATTAAATGCCAGCGATGAAAGAGGTATAGATACGATTAGAGAAAAAATTAAGGAAAGATTTGCTAAAACTTTAGCTATTGGTGAAATTCCTTTTAAAGTAGTAATTTTAGATGAAAGTGATGCTATGACTAACGATGCCCAAACAGCTTTGAGAAGGATAATGGAAATTTATGCCAAAAATATTAGATTCATCCTAACATGTAACTATAGTAATAAAATAATAGAACCAATTCAGTCTAGATGTGTAGTTTTTAGATTTAATCCTTTATCTAAAGAAGACGTTATAAATAAACTTAAAGATATAGCACAAAAGGAAAAAGTTAAAGTAGTACCAGAAAGTTATGAACATATTTATGAAATAAGCGGAGGAGATTTAAGAAAAGCAATAAACCTGCTTCAAAGTGCTTCGTTATTTGGCGAAGTTACTCCCGAAATTGTTTATAAAATAGCAGGAGCTATTAAACCAAAGGAAATAAGGGACATTCTTGAGTATATAACAAAAGGGAAATTTTTAGAAGCAAGAGAAAGATTATTAAAACTTTTATATGAAGATGGTATACCTGGTGTAGACATAGTATATCATTTGCATAAAGAAATTATTAAGTTAAACGTTCCTGAAGAATGTAAAATTAAGTTAATTGAGACTCTAGGAGACTATGAATATCGATTAATGGAAGGTAGCAATGAAGAAATCCAAATAAACGCTTTATTAGCTAAAATGTTATTAATATGCAAATCTTATAGCAAATGAAAGCCTCAACCTTTCCAAGACAAGAAGGAAGTCAGAGTAAATGAAAGAAAAGTATTTACTATGGACGATAAAGCATAAGCCTAAAACGGTAGAAGAGATTGTGGGTAACGAGGAAGGTAAAAAAGAATTTTTAAACTGGCTTGATATTTGGATAAAAGGCAAAATTCCTGTAAAAAAAGCAGTTCTAATATATGGCCCGCCTGGTATTGGGAAAACACTTTTAGTTGAAGTTTCAGCAAAGCAATTTAATTTAGAATTAATAGAAATTAATGCAGGAGATATTTATTCAGGCGAAGTCGTAAGAAAAATAGCATTGGGAACAAGTAAAGAAAAAAGCTTTGAAAATAAAATGAAAATCATATTAATTGATGAGTTAGATAGCATAGAAGGTTCAAAATTAAACCAATCTCTTCCTTATATATTAGAGTTGATTCGTGAATCATTTTGCCCAGTTGTTTTAATAGCCAATGATGGATGGAAACCTGAATTATGGCAAATAAGAAATGTTGCTTACATGATAGAAATGAAAAAATTAAACACGAAACAAATAATAAGTTATCTTGAAAAAACATGCAAAGAAGAAAAGCTTGAATATGAAGAAGCAGCCTTAAAAATAATAGCAGAAAGATCCGAAGGAGATATGAGAAGCGCAATACTTGATCTTCAATTGGTTTCAGTATTTAAAAGAGTTGGAGTTAAAGAAGTAAATTTACTAGCTCCTAAGGATAGACAATTGGACGTTTTTTCTGTTATAAGAAAAATAATTTATACCACTACATTCTTATCAGCAAAGAACGCTGCAGAAGAGTTTCCATATGATCCTGAAACTTTAATGTTATGGATTAATGAGAATATACCAAGATTTTATACAAATCCTATAGATTTAGCTACAGCTTATGATAGATTATCTCAAGCTGATATTTTTAAAAATATAGCTGAAAAACAAAGATATTGGCGTTTCTTACTGTACTTTATAGAAGAAATGACTGCAGGGGTAGCTTTAGCTAAAACTACAAAACCCACTTATTCATATATTCAATTTCCTTCAACATTAAAATTGTTAGGTAAACAGAAAAAAACTAGAGAAATAAAAAAAATATTTCTTGAGAAGATTGCAAAGTTGACTCATATGTCTACAAAAAAAGCAAATACTGAGCAATTTTGGTACTTTCTTATTTTATTTAAAAATGATGAATTTAGAAAGAAAGCAATAAGATATTTAAATTTGGATAAAGAAACACAAGATTATCTGCTCAATTTATCTAATAATATTAAAATCTAATCAAATAATTTCCATAATTCTTCATAAATATCAAATTTTAGCAAATCTAATCTTTCTCCATTTATTCTATTTATTATACATTCTTTTTCATTTTTTAATTCTCCTATAATTGATATATAAGAATTATTTTTAAATGAAGATATAAATTTATTTAAATTTTCTTCTTTAACAATACATAATAAACAACCAGAACTTATCACTTTAAGAGGATCTATTTTTAAAAAATTAAAAATTTTTTTAGAAATATCAAGTATAATTATTTTATCTTCATAAATTTCCATACCTTTATTTAAGAAAATTGATATTTCTTTTAAAGCTGTTGCTATACCTCCTTCTGTGGGATCATGGGCAAATAAGACAGCATTTGTCTCATAAGCTTTTTTTGCAATATCAACAATGCTTATTTTATACTTTAAGCTTTTAGCTTGTTCTAATTCATCTTTATTTAATATTGAAGAGATAAGATGTTCAAAATCATTAGCAATTATAGCTGTAGCTTCTATACCTATTGGATTAATTAAAACAACATAATATTTACTTTTTAAAGGTTTCTTCTTTATTTCATTAATTTCCTTTAACCTCTTTTTAAAAGTTAAATCTAAAGTACCTATCATCGTTGTAATAACTATAGGTTTGTTAACAGCATTGGTAATTTCAGTATGACCTCCTATTATAGCTATATTTAATTCCAAAGAAGCTCTATGTAATTGCTCTTGAATCTCTTGAATTAATCTAAGCTCCGAATTAACAGGCACTAATATACAAACAGAAGCGAATTCTGGTTTTGCACCAATAGATGCAATATCGTTAGCTGATATTATTATTGAAAAATAGCCTATATCATGTGAAGCTCCTGTTATTGGATCTGTATGAACAGCAATTAACTTATCTTGAAAGATCACCGAGGCATCGACACCTATAGCAGGTCCTAATAAAACTTTCTCATTATAGCTTCCTAACTTATCCAAAATATGAAAACTTAAAAAATCATGGAAAGGTTTGCCTACGAACTTCTTTGTTTCAAACTTCATAATCTTTAATTTTTCTTTATCTTATTTTATTTTTTACGATTAAAACAAAATTTAAAAGATTGTAGACATCACTACTTAGAAGAATGAAATAGTTTTATAAAAAATGCTTAAAATAGAGCTATCGAGATAAATATAAAACCTAAGTTATATGCTCTGACATATTACCTTCTTGAAAAAGCAAAAGTACCTTATCGATTATGAGTTATAAACTTTATTTAAGTAAACTGTTGGAATTCAAAGAACGCATCATTTAAGTTCATTAATACGTAACAAGTTTTTATATAAAAATTTTAAATAAATTTAGATGGAGGAAGAATTTTTGGAAGGATATTTAAATTATGAATTTACCCCAATTAGAGTAAAGGTGCTTAAGAATCATCCAGAGGTAGCATTTTATGATAAAAAATATGGACCTTTTAAAGAAAATTCACAAATTGAAATACCAAGAGGATTAGCAAAATTGTTAGCAGAAGAAGGAATAACAGAATTTCCTTTACCAAAAATAACATTAAGCGATCTTAAACACATATTATTCTTTGAGAGAAGAAATAAAGAATTGGGAAAATTAGATTGGAATTATTATTTACAGATAAAAGATCTAATTTATGTTGCTGAAAATAAAATAATTAATGAAGATCCAAAGGAAATAAAAAAATATTTTAGAGAGCTTTGTCTTAAAAGATTGGAAAAAATATTAAATATAATTTTCTTTGTAGAAGATTATAAAAAAATATTACCTTTATTAACCAACGAAGAAAAATTTTTGTTTAATATTTTAAGCACAATAATAAAAAAATGGTACAGTAACTTAATTAATGATGATTATTTAAAAAAGGTATAATATATAAAAATAGATGACGGAAACAAGCAAAGCGGTTATTAATTTTAAAGAATATTATATGGAATTCTTAAATGATTTTACAATTAATGAAAAAACGATTTACTATAACAAAATAAAAGAAATGCCTTCATTTAATCAATATTCTTTGTATATTGATTATAATCATTTATTTGAATATTTTAGCAATAATAAAATTCTATTAAATTCCTTTTTAGATAATCCTGAAGAACATTTAAACTATTTAAGCGAAGCAATAAGAGAACTAATGATAAATATGGGTTCTTCATACGCTGAGTATGCATCCCAAATACCAATTTTCTACGCAAGAATCTATAATTTACGCCCAGAATTTTATGTTCCAATAAGGAATATTAGAGGTGTTCATATAGGTAAATTAATACAAGTTAAAGGAATAGTTACACGAAGCAGTAAAATAAAACAAAAAGTATATGAAGTTGAAATGGAATGTGTTGATTGCCATAATAGGTTTAAAGTTAATTTCAAAGAAAAGGGGATAACTAGGATATCACAAGTTAAATGTGTTTATTGTGATACAAAATTAACTCCTAGATTTGTAAATAGGAAAATGATCGATTTCCAAAGAATTATAATTCAAGAAAGCCCTGAAGAAATGCCTTCAGGCCAGATTCCTAGAAGTTTAGAAGTTTATTTGGAAGGAGATATTGTAGACAAAGCATATCCAGGCAATCATGTGATCATTACAGGCATACTTAAAGAGAGAAGAGAAAGAGAAATTTTAGATGAACTTACTTTTAGTACTTATTTATATGGCTTATCATTAGAAGTAAAAGAAAAAGGATATGAGGAAGAGATAATTACAAAAGAAGATGAGGAAGAGATAATTAAATTAGCTTCATTACCTGATATAGTAGATAGAATAAGGAATTCAATAGCCCCAGCTATTTATGGTTTAGAGCATATAAAATTAGCCTTAGCTTTAATGCTTTTTGGTGGAGTTCCAAAAGTTTTTCCTGATGGAACAAAAGTTAGAGGGGATATTAATATTTTATTGGTAGGAGATCCTGGTACAGCTAAAACACAATTGTTAAAATATATAGCTATGATCGCTCCTAAAGGAGTATATACTTCAGGCAAAGGAGTTTCCGCTGCAGGTTTAACAGCTGCTGTTGTAAGAGATAAAAATACTGGAGAATTTTATTTAGAAGCAGGAGCTTTAGTTTTAAGCGACCATGGTATAGCATGTATTGATGAAATAGATAAGATGAGAAGCGAAGATAGAGTAGCAATGCATGAAGCAATGGAACAACAAACAATAAGCATAGCTAAAGCAGGTATAGTAGCTACATTAAATGCAAGATGTTCAATTCTTGCAGCTGCCAATCCTTCTCTTGGAAGATTTGATAAGTCTAAAACAATAGTAGATAATATAGATTTGCCTGTTACATTACTTTCAAGATTTGATTTAATATTTCCAATAATAGATTTGCCAAATAAAGAAACAGATGAAAAATTAAGCACGCACGTTTTGTCTTTACATTCACAAGCATGGGAAAAAATAAAAGAAGAAATTATACCCATAGATTTGCTTAAAAAATATATAATTTATGCTAGAAAGAACATAAAGCCAAAATTGACCGAGGAAGCTATAAGAGAAATCCAACAATTTTATTTAAAAATGCGAGAAATTTCTTATAAAGGAGAAGGAGCTCCTATAGCTATAACTCCTAGACAGTTAGAAGCTTTAATAAGACTTACTGAAGCAAGAGCAAGGATGTGTTTAAGAAATGAATGTACAGCTGAAGATGCATTAACAGCAATAAATCTTATGAAATATATGCTTATGGAAAGTTTCTATGATGTTACTACACAAAGAATAGACGTAGATATAGTTATGACAGGTATTCCAAAGTCTATGAGAGATAAACATTCAAAAATAATAGATATCTTATCTAAATTAAACTATCAAACTGAGCCAGTAGAAAAAGAGTTAGTTTTACAAGAGGCTGAAAAACAAGGAATAAGCAGAGATGAAGCTGAAAAAATACTACATAAACTAAAAATGGATGGTCTAATCTATGAACCCAAAGTAGGTTTTATACAAAGAACTCCTTAAATTGAAAATAAAAGAACTAATAAATTTTGGTATACCAGAAGATATAATAAAAAAATTTGAAGATAATGGTTACGTAGAATTATTTCCTCCTCAGGAATTAGCTATTAAAAAAGGTGCATTAGAATTTAAAAACTTACTAATAGCTACTCCTACAGCTTCAGGAAAAACATTCATAGGAATATTAGCAGCAATTAAAAACATATTAAAGGGAAAAAAAGCTTTGTATGTTTGTCCTTTAAGAGCAATTGCTTCTGAAAAATATGAAGAATTAAATGAATTGCTTAAAGATAAGATAAAGATTGCTCTTTCAATAGGAGATTATGATAGTGCAGATCCTTGGCTAGAAAATTATGATTTCATAATTTCAACCTATGAAAAGGCTGATAGCTTGTTAAGACACAAAGCAAAATGGATCGAAGAAATTTCCCTTGT
This sequence comes from Thermoproteota archaeon, assembly GCA_032249315.1. Taxonomy (GTDB): domain Archaea; phylum Thermoproteota; class Thermoprotei; order Gearchaeales; family Gearchaeaceae; genus SCGC-AAA471-B05. The sequence continues at coordinate 4,576 of JAVVGB010000032.1, read as the reverse complement.
TATAATCGATGAAATACATATGATAGACAGTGATAGAGGAGCAACTTTAGAATTTTTAATAGCAAGATTAAGGAAAGAAATTCCTTATGCACAATATTTAGCTTTAAGTGCAACTGTTAAAAATGCAAAGGAAATAGCAAATTGGTTAAATGCTGAAGCTCTTACAATAAATTGGAGGCCAGTTCCATTAAAAGAAGGAATTTATCGTTCAGGTATAATATTATACTCTAACAATGAAACAAAGAAAATAAATACAATTTCAGGAATATCATACATAGATCTATCTTTAGATTGTTTAAAGGAAGATGGACAAGTATTAATATTTAATAACAGCAGAATATCTGCAATAAGAAGCGCAGTTAAATTACAAGAGTATGTTAGTAAAGAGTTATCAAGAGAAGAAAAGGAAAAATTAAATGAAATTAGCAAAATACTTGAAGAAAATGATAGAAATACTCAAATTTTAAAGGAAATTGTTAGAAACGGTGTTGCTTTCCATCATGCAGGCTTATCATTTAATTCAAGAAAAATAGTTGAGAAATTCTTTAGAGAGAGATTAATTAAAGTTATTTCATCAACTCCTACGTTAGCTGCAGGTGTAAATGTTCCTGCTAGAAGGGTAATAATACAGGATGTTGTAAGATATGATCCTATAGAAGTAAAAGTAGAGAAGCTTAGTGTAAATGAATATAAGCAATTGGCAGGAAGGGCTGGAAGACCAAGATATGATCTTTATGGAGAAGCAATAATAATAGCCAAAGAAAGATATGACGTCGATATTTTAATGAAAGAATATATCAGAGCAGATGTGGAACCAGTAAATTCTGTTATAAATGATGAAAAGGATTTGAGACCTCATATACTTTCTTTGATAGCCAATGATATAACAAACAACTTTACAGACTTAAGAAAAATTTTAAATTTAACCTTTGCTGCAAGAAAGCAAAATATTGATAGACTTTTAAGCTTGTCAAGAAACGTAATAGATTTCCTTATCAAGGAAGGATTTGTTTATGGCAATTTAGAAAGATTCAGGGCTAGCGATTTGGGCAAGAGAATAAATGAATTGTATATCGATCCATTAACTGCTTCGATAATTATTAAAGGAATTAAAGAATTAAGTGTAACTAACAACGATTATGATGAGATCTTTTATTTTTATTTGATTTGTTCTTCTGAAGATATGCAAAAATTGAATGTTTCCAAAAATGAAGAAGATTTCTTTGCAGAAGATCTGGAAAAATATTTGGAGAATAAATTCCTATATCCTAAACCAGATTTATATGATTTTGAAACTTTAAGAGCATACAAAACAGCTAAACTATTGTATGAATGGATAAATGAAGAAAAAGAAGATATCATTGCTGATAGATTTAACATTGGTGTTGGAGATCTATATTTAATAGTACAAAATGCTAAATGGCTTTTGTATTCTGCTAAGGAAATAGCTAAATTGCTAGGAGATAAAGAAATTAGTAAAGAATTAAGTATTTTAGTTGAAAGAGTTAAAGAAGGAGTTAAAGAAGAGCTATTAGAATTAGTAAAAATTCCTAATATAGGAAGAGTAAAAGCAAGAATTTTGTATAATGCAGGATTTAGAAGTTTAGAAAAATTAAAAGAAGCTAAGGAAATCGATATTATTAAGCTACCTGGTATAGGCAAGGAAACTTATAATAGCATTAAAGAATATTTAAAAAATCTAAGCTAAATAGTAACTTTACTTAATAAAAAATATTTATAAATATATTTAATATATATATAACATATGAAAATAAATCGAGCAACAATCCTTTTAATTGTAGGCGGTCTTTTCATAATTGCTTCATTAGCATATCCCTTTTACGGTGAACCAAGATTACTATACCTCGATGAAATAATCGGTAATTATGTATTCATAATAATTCTAATAGGCTTCCTTTGTATGATGTCTCCAATGATACTTGAAATTTCCTTTATCAAAAATAGCGGAAAAGTAGGCAATTTTCTTCTCTATTTCGCCTTTTCAGTAATCTTAGCCACCTTTGCTGTTAGAGTACTATTACCAGATCCTATATATAAAATACTTTTTATACTTAAAAGTGGTTTCTTCGTTTACATTGTAGGAGTCTTATTTGTTTTTATTTCTTCTTTGTTGTTATTAAGAGATTGATTAATCATGTCTAGCTACAGGATCTGTGATTAGCATCGCTAAGGAGAATGTCATAATAAAAAATTTCTTTCAATTCCCTTTATGGGATACTTAATTTCTAATCCGATTCTTGGCTTATAAACTTTTCCGCATCGGATAAAAAATTACATCTCCGCAAATCATTTGCCGATGATAAAACAAGACTAAATAATAGGACATCTTAAAAAGTTGAAGAAACAAGTTTTTTGAATCTTAGAGCATCATCGTACATATAAATATTATTAAATAAGATGTTTATTTGGACAAACATTAAACAATAAGCCAATATTTCAGCTAATTAATTGTTCAATTTGTTTTATAGTTAAATCTACAACTTCTTTTGAGAGACCAATATATTCATAAGGATTAACTAATTGTTTAAGCTCATCCTTTGTCATTTTTTCTTTAATTAACTCATTTTCATAAAGCAATTCTACGAAATCTAAATCTTCTTCAAAACTCTTTATAGCTGCGTTTTTTACTATTTCATATGCAACATGTCTTGGCAACCCTTTTTCCACAAGTTTAATTAATATTCTTTCAGAAAGATTTGCTCCTTTCATTAAATTAAGATTCCTTTGAACATTCTTCACATTTATAGTTAATCCTTTTATAATTGAGATCATTTCCAAAAGCATAAAATCAGTTAACATGAAAGAATGTGTTAATATAATCCTTTCATTTGCACTATTTGTTAAATCTCTTTCATGTTCCAATGCAACATTTTCTAAAGCAACATGAACCAAAGCTCTTAAATATCTAGCTAAGCTGCATATTCTTTCAGATCTATGAGGATTTCTTTTATGGGGCATAGCTGAAGAACCTGCCTGTTCTTTACTAAAAGGTTCAAGAACTTCGCTAATTTCAGTTCTTTGCAGATTTCTTATCTCCTTAGCCATTTTTTCTAAGCAAGCTGAGATTACTGCTAAAAGATAAATTATATCTGCAAATTTATCTCTTTGAACAATCTGATTTGTTATTAATGAAGGTTTCAAATTAAGCTTCTCCATAACTTTATTTTGCAACTCTATTCCCTTATCTCCAAATCCTGCAAAAGTTCCTACAGCTCCGCTCATTTTACCTTCAATTGAGTTGTTTAAAAAGAAATCAAGTCTTTTTATACAACCAAAAATATCATAACTCCATAAAGCAAACTTCATTCCATAAGTCATTGGCAAAGCATGCTGGCCATGGGTTCTTCCGATGCATACTAATTCTTTATATTCCTTAGCTTTGCTTATTAGAATCTTAACAAGTCCTTTTAATCTATTCCTTATTACTAATAAAGCATCTCTAAAAGCTAAAGCCCATGCAGTATCTTCAATATCATAACTTGTAGCACCCATATGAACATATCTTCCATATCCTTTATCACATACTTCAGCTAAAGCATTGACAACAGCTAAGAGGTCATGATCAATCCTTTTTTCTATTTCCTTTATTCTTTCCATAGAAACATAATTGAGATTTGCCTTTTTACTTATTTCTTCTGCAGCTTCCTTTGGTATGATTCCAAGTTCAGCTTGTGCTTCAGCTAAAGCTGCTTCAACTTTTAACCATCTTTGAATTTTTGCTTCTTCACTAAAAATTTGAGACATTTCTCTAGTAGCATATCTTGTAAATACTGGACAATCCATAATTCAATTACGATTGCCAGAAATTTATTTATAAATAAATGAAAGCCTTGCCCTTTAGAGTGGGGCTGTAAAGATTTAAATATTTTAAAAGAAATTTTCTTTAAGAATGGCAACAACGCTTCTCCCCAGCTCGAACGAGAGCTTAATGGGACTAGTAGTGAAGCATTCAGTATACAGCAAACTTTTTATTTTGTTTTTCAATGAGGGATCCCTTGATAATTTTAAAGTCTCGGGACCTGAGAAAAAATATAAATGGAGATGGTTCTCTGCACCGCCTTACTGCTCACCAAATGAGAGATGTAATCCCGAATCGATGGGGGGAACGATGAAACGCTTTGAAAAGGTAACCCTCCACCTTTGCAAGACGGGAATAAAGTCAGGTCTTTTATAGACCTTTTATATATTCTATTTGCTTAGAATTATATCATTAAGTAACAAAAAAATTAAGTTCTTTGAGATTCTTCTTTAATTTTTTGAGCTAATTCTTCTACTATTTGCAATCTTGTCTTTCCCTCAACATTAATTCCTCTGTTCCTAGCAGCAGTTATTAAAGGGTCCTCTTGATAAGTAACAGTCGAAGTAGGTTGCGCTGGCTGAGAAGGTTGTGCAGGAATCACAGGTTGTTTTTGGATACTTTCAGCCTCACTCATAGCTCTTCTAAATTCCCTAACTGCTTCACCTAATCCCCTTGCAAGTTCTGGAAGCTTTCTAGAACCAAACAATATCAAAACTATTAAAAATAGCAATATAATTTCGACCCAACCAAATGCAT
>JAVVGB010000031.1:0-12220 GCA_032249315.1 Thermoproteota archaeon | reverse complement strand
AATTTCTTCTCCAACCTCTTCAACCTCTTTAAATGATATTTCAGCCCAATATTTTTTTAACTTTAATGGTCTTAATTCAATTTTTTCCTTATCATATACTAAGACTAACATGTCTCCTTCTTTTATTCCAAGTTCCTCAACTATCACTTTAGGTAAATGTATCGTATTTCTCTTACCAACCCTAATTATTTTTTCCATACTATTTTATAATATTTTTGGTTAAAATCTTTTTAATAAGTCTTTATAATAAAATAAGCATTATCAGACTTTAACTTTTTAATTGAATACTTTTCTATTTAATAAGGGTTAAGAATTCATCTAGCTATACAGACTCTATTAATTTAATAAAATCCGATAAAGGCATACCGCATAGAAAAATCAAGAAATGGTTCAACATCAATAAAAACATTATAACCGAGATAAGAGTTAAAACATCAAGAAGTTTTAGATGTTCTAAAGAAGAAATTCCTGGATTTAGTATTTATGAAGATGAAGAAAATCTTGGAATAGATACTCACTAGCGTTGGTAGAATAGATGTGTTAGCTATAAATGAAAAAGATAAAGAAATGCTAGTTATAAAATTAAAAAGCGGCATAGCTCAATTGATGCGCTTAAAATACTAAGCTATATGCAATGGGTTGAAGATAATCTTGTAGAAGGTAAAAAAGTAAAAAGTTTAATAATTGCACAAGATATTGATGATAAGTTAAAATACGCATTGAAAAGAATTTCTGATGTGGAATTTAAAAAATTTTGGATAGATATTAAGCTTGAATAATTTAAAAACATAATTAATCTCATTTAATTTTTATTTATCATAAAAGTATGATAGTTACATATCTATTAATAAAATCAATTATAATAATTTCTGATATTCTTTTTAGAAAGCTAATTGAAATTAGGTTAATGAACCATAATAAATTATATATGATACTTTATAGGTTTTATTTCCTAAACTTATATATAGATCTTCTCCAGTTTTAAGTTCAATAAGACCAGCAGTATTAACAGAAACAATACGTGAGGGATTTAAGCTAAGTCTTGTAGCGATATCAGCTGGAATAGCCAAATCGTAACCAGTGAAACCTGTATCTATTACAAAACTTGTTTCTATCTTTATGTTATCTTTGAATAAATATCCATCGATCAGTATTTTATCATCTTCAGTTATAATTCCTTCAATTCTAGCCACTAGAAATAAGTTTTATTCCTCTCCTTTATCTAATCTTGAAAGAGCATATGCCATGATTCCAATAACACTCAAAGCTCCTACAGTTACAACTATTGGTTCCCAAGGAGTTAAAGATCTAGGGGAATTTAAAGTAACCAAATAATGATTTCTAATCTCTTTTATCCACTTTTTGGCTACATTATCGAAAATGTGAAGTTTGTTATAAGCAGTTCTATAAAAATCGAATGCTTCATATATAGAAGGAATGGTTGGGTATTGTAAATGCTCAAAGTAATCTCTGCTTACCTCAAAATGAGAATCAATAAAACCATCTTGATAAATCCTAACATGTAACTCCCAAATATTATAAATCTTCATTGATAAAGAATATTTCTCTCCTTTATAAAATTCTAATCCAACGTCTTTAAAACCAGAACTTTTAAGAGCATTAACCACATCTTCAAGTCTATTTTTAGGTACAAATAACCTTAAATTGCCTTCTTTCAACACATATTCTTTAGATAATATAGTGGAAGTATTATCAAAATAACTAACTTCTCTAGGTAAATAAGTCGATATGGGATACTCAATAATAGTTTGCATTATTTATTTTTCTTCCTTTTATTGTTTAAAATTTTTTAAATGGTTAAGGTGAGGTCAACAGCTTGAAAATTGCTTCGAGAATGTTTCTTAAGCTTAATATTTTATTAAAATAAGGAGTGTAGAGTGAAAATATTTGAGTAGAAAAGAGTAAGGGTATGCAGCTTCTTATGGCTTGATTGAAAGGTTATCTAATTCTTTTAAAACTTTTTCAAGAATTTTCTTTCCTTCTTCCGTTATCCTATACTTTGTGAGCTTTTTACCTCTTTTTTGATACTCCATTTCTACCAATCCTGCACGCTTTAAAACTCCCAGATGATACGCTAGTGAGGGCTTATCAATATCAGTCTTCTTAGATATATCATTGAATGCTATGTCGGGTTCATTAAATATCGTGAATAGAATCTTGAGTCTATCTTCATTATCCAAAGCACTGTAAATAATAAGCATCCTACTTAATTTATCCTTTTCAGGGGTTTGCCGAACTAATGAGGAAGAAGATGCTGGTGCTGATGGGGAAGATGTTATTTTCTCTTCTTTAATCATATCTTGAATGGATGCATATGTAGAATCGCTTAGTTTTAACCACCTCTTCTTACTCATATGTAATAATAGTTGACCAAATATATAAATTTTTACCTGATAAACTCTATTTTAACTGCAATTTTTATTCCGTTTTAACAATTTTTGGTTCATTTTTATATGTTTTGGTTTTTCATTTCAACTTTTCTAAAGCTTTTAAGTATTGGTAACGAATAGAAAGTGTCAAAATTACTTCTTCAGAAGATGGGAAAACGCTTTTCTTACTATCATCGTAAGCGTAAACATGCCCGTACTTTGCCATATGCGTTAAATAAAGGTCTGGGAGATAGCCCTTAGAACTCCCATAAAGGGGATGATACTCATAAAAAGTTAATATCCTAAGCTTTGGAGCAATTCTTAAGTTTTTAAGAAATTGTCCAAATTCCGTTGCTGAACCCCAAGATTCCACTTTTAGGAATACAAGGTCTACATCAGATCTCTCAAGAATATATTCTTCAATTAAACTCGGAGGAACATCAGGAGGAAAGTCAATCTCAGGTATGAGCGCAAGTATTCCATTATCCTCCAGCTTTCTCGCTATGTTCTTTCTATCTTCTATTCCCTTTTCTCCAGCTCCTAGCAAAACAACTATTATGCCAGTCTTTTTAACTTTTTTCAAATCTTTCTTATCTCCTTATGAATCGAATCCCGTAAACGTTTAATTAGTTTATTCCTTTTTTCATCATCCATATTACTTACATAATTGTAAAAAATTATAATATATATTTTTAACGTTATTGCTTTTCATTATATAATTATATTGATAAAAAAAGTATATTTTTTAACAAATTTGAAATATTGAGTAATCTTACAATCGAGTATTAATAACTTATTATATGGAAGTAATTTAATATACTACATAATAAATATATGAGCTAAGTTACTGTGTCTACCAAAGTTAAGAAGGAGATCGTTGAAAAAGCTAAGAATACGGTCTAAATATAAGTGAAACTCTAAGAAGAAGTAAGAAAAAAAGAAATAGAATGGGTTATTGCAAAGATGGAGGAAATTTCAAAGAAAGCAAAGTTAGAGAAGGAAGGTAAGGATTTAATTAGAGAATTTAGAGAAAAATGAAAGGTATCAAGTATGAATTGTTAATAAAGGAACTAATTGAAAACTTGTAAAGGAATTGAAGGAGCAAAATATTCTGATGGCCCGCCGACGGCCATCAATAATCTTTGGCTGATGTAAAGAGATTATTTTCTAGTACCGAAAACGTTGGATCGACATTCAAAATATATCGAAATTATACTTATTTTACTCTGATAATCCTATAAAATCACTCGAAACATTTTGTAGATCTAAATCCCTAGGACTTGTAGAATGTCAAGAAGACAATTCAAAAAGAAAATCTTAATATTAGTATAGCGTAAACTTCTTAAATCAATTCACAATATTAAATTTATGATATCTATTTCATCTTTTTAATTATTGATGTAGTTTAACCGAAAATACTATAATCTCTGTATGAGTCACTTCTTTAGTTCTGGGAATTCATCATAGAAATATTCATACTTTTCTTTAATACCTTTACTTTTCTTATCTTCCTCTAATTTACGAAGTTCTCTTCTTAAGATTTTACCGCTTATTGTTTTAGGAAAGTCATCAACAAATTCTAATATTCTTGGAATTTTATAATACGCTAATTGATATTTTGCATATTTGAAAATATCAAGTGCTAATTCTTTTGATGGATTATAACCTGCTCTTAATACTATAAAAGCTTTAACAACTTGATATTTTTCTGGATGAGGGCTACCAACCACTGCAATTTCTGCAATTGCAGGATGCTGAATCAATACACTTTCTACTTCGCTTGGTCCAACTCTATAATCACTTGTTTTAATAACATCATCTGCACGTCCAACGAACCACCAATAACCTTTTTCGTCAAAGTATGCTTTATCTCCAGTTATATAGTATTCATCCCTAAAGGCTTCTTTATTGCGTTCTTCTTCCATGTAACACTTAAGTAAACCTATTGGTCTCCATGGTGTAAGTTTCACAGCTATATGTCCTATTTCACCTGGCTTTGTTATTTCATTACCTTCATCATCTAATAGAACCATGTTATACATAAATGTTGGTATTCCTAAGGAACCTGGTAATATATGTCCTTTAAACCAAGGAGGGTTGCCAATCATTGCAGTGGTTTCAGTTTGACCGTAAAAATCTCTTACCTCCAATTTAATCTCATCTAAAACTTTTAAATAAACACCTGCACCTAAAGGTTCGCCTGCAGAAACTGCATCATGGAGATTTTCGAAATTAAACTTTTTAATATTACCTTTGAGAAAAACTCTCCATGCTGTAGGTGGAGCACAGAATGTTGAAACTTTTAGTTCTTCTATCGCATGTAAATATTTGTCAGGGTCGAGACGCCCTGAATAAAAGAACCCTGTTGTTATAGCTCCAACTGTAAATGGTGCAAAGAAAGAGCTCCATGCATACTTAGCCCATCCAGGAGCACTAAGATTATTATGTATTTCACCTGGTTGAACGTTTATTATCATTGCAGTGGTAAGATGCCCTACAGGATAACTTGTTGCAGTATGAACGACTCTTTTGGGCATTCCAGTGGTTCCACTTGTGAAGAACACGTATATAGGATCATCGCTCTTTGTTGCTGCAGGTTCAGCATGGGCTGATTCACGTTTAATAACATCATAACTTTCCCAATTTTTCTTTCCGTTTCCAATGATTAGCTTAATGATGGGGGTTATATTAGATTTCTCCAATGCATCGTCAACTAATGATGCTGATGTTTCATCAGAAATAATGGCTTTTGGTGGTTGTGTTTTAAACCTGTAGACTAAATCTGTTAGTGTTAATGTAGTTGCAATCGGCACTCCTATAAAACCAGCTTTAATGATAGCTAAGTTTACGATCCAAAGTTCTGGTAAAAGTGGTAATATGATATGAACACTATCACCTTTATTTAAGCCGTGTCCTCTTAAATAATTAATAAGTTGATTAGCTTCATTAGCTAAATCTTGATAATAATATTTCTTTTCTTCCCATGTATGCAAATTAACCCAGTGTAGCGCAAGTCGATTACCATTCTCTTTAACATGAATACCCTCAAAAACTTCATATGCCCAATTGAAATATTCAGGTATCTTAGTATTGTTCAATCTATTGAAGAATTGTCTCATCAATATTTCTTTATTTTGATCATTTGAAAGTTTTATTAAGTTTATAAATTCTCTAAAAATGAATGTAAATTCCATCTTATATATGGTGCTCATTCCAAATTCCATCTTTTTGCCCATCCTAACATAAAATATTTACATCATAGCATAAAAGCTCGATAACAATTAAGGAGTTTTATCAAGCTGTTTTTAGCAGTATAAAGGAAACATATATCTTACCTATAAAGCAAAGCATTATTTTTTTATATTTAAAATAATTTATAATCTAAGCCAGTAGTTAACAATTGTTTCCGTGCTCTTTTCAAACTCCTTTTCCAATTTCTTAACCTCATCTACAAGTTCACTCTCGCCTCCATAGGAGCTAATCCAATCTTGAGCCATTTCAGAATTCACTTCTAGATGGAATTGAATTCCAAGAATTTTGTTTATCCTAAAGGCTTGGAAATATTTGTTGCTATAAGCAAGCAATTTAGCTCCATGAGGAAGCGAAAAAGTATCGGAATGCCATTGAAATACGGTTAATTCTTCTTTCCTAAAATATTCCTTTAGTTCATCTAGAAGTATAACCCTTTGAATACCAATTTCCATACCAAAGGAGCCTTTGGCAACTGATCCACCTAAAGCTTCAGAAATTAACTGAGAACCTAAACAAATACCTAATACTCTTTTGTTTTCTTCATAGGCTTTCCTTATAAGTTCCATTTCTTTTCTGAGAAAGGGATACTTATCATACTCATAAACTCCCATAGGTCCTCCCATTATTATCAGAGTATCAAAGCTTTCATTACCGTTTAAATCTTTTGCTTCTATTTCCTTCGTAACTTTCAAGAATTTCTTTAGGAATCCTAAAGTTTCCAATGGATGGTTGTAAACTGCTAAAATATCCATGATAATATTTTTCATTAAGAGAATATAAAAATTAGCTTTATTTATCTTAAACAATAAATAGAAAGCATAATTTGTTTGTCATAACCGAATATAATCAAAAGGAAGAGGTGCGTCTTTTGATACAATTTTTGCAACAAGAAAATAATTGTAGAAATAAGCGTTATTTCCTCTTTTTAACTTGATTTATTTTCTCGATTGGCATAGGGGCTTTGAGTTCTTTAATGGTTTTCATTGATACTCTTATACATTCCTCTGGAGGTTCTAGTGGCTCTTTAAATGGCTCAGCACGTGCTCTTACCGTCATTTTACACCATATTTCATAATCTGAAAATTTGTTTATAAACTTTTAATCAATAGATTTAACAAATTATGCAATAAGTCAGACAAAAATATTATTGTTATGATCATAATAATAATACAAATTTATAATCAAGCTTATAGTAGCTTATTAAACTTGTATTCTAACAAATTTATATAATAATACAAGAAATAACAGTTTAATAAAATTTTTAAGTATAAAAAAATTTAAATTTAAATCCTTGGCAAATATTTTGCACATAATATTCTCTTAATTACAGCGAAAACAAATTACATGTAGGAACGAGAAGAGGAGAAGAGATCTTAAATTTACAAATCCAAAGAGATAGCTTTGGCTTCCCTACGATTTATTCATCTAGTTTGAAAAGAGCTATTAAAAGTTATATCAACTCTCTTTATGAAATTTAGATAAAAGATCACATAATATTATAAAACTAGCAATAATCTGACATTCATAATATCACAATTAAAACGATAACTACCCAATTTTTTAGCGATAAAGCTTTTATATTGTTTTTATTATTAATATTTAGATGCCTCATGTCAAAGGAATACAAGGTATCTCTTTTGGATTGGTTTGGCAAAATATACCGTCAAACTGGAAGCTTTAAAGATCAGGATGGAAACGTTTATCTTGTTTTTGAGAGGTCTAGATTCTTGTTTTTCAAGGAGAGAATTGTCTTGAGGACGGATTGGCTAGAGGTAAAAACAACAGCGGGCAAAGGTGAAGGTTATATAGTTGGTGAAAGGTTATATAGTATAAAGGTAAAAACAACAGCGGGCAAAGGGCCATATGAACAGCTCATCTATGTTCCAAAGCTTAAGCACGAGTAAAGCTCAGGTTGTTGGAACCATCCCTCCTAATAGCTTCATTTGGCCTAACCCTAGCTTTAGTGAGTCTTATTCTCACAATTTATTATCAGTATTGGAAGAGGGGTAGGCTTAGGATTAGGTATCATCCGAAGCTTTTAGATGAGGTTCACGTAGCAAAGGGAAGAAAATTTGAGGGAAGAATTGAAGTTCTAAACATTGGAAATGTCTCAACATCAATTTATAGCGTTAGTGTGCTTAGCCCCATACCTTCGATTTTCAGCGAAGTGAGGTTAGAGGACGAATTTGGAAGAAGATTCCCAATAATATTGATGCCTGGCGAGGTAGCCCTAATACGCTACAGCCTAGATGTAGGGCCGAGACCGATCACGCTTGAGGTAGGGTTCATCATAACTTCTTCAGAAAAGACTTACAAAAAGAGGCTTAAGCTCATTTTCGAATAATTCAGAATTATCGACAATCTCTCTTGATAAAACATGCAAGCTATGCTACTTAAAGTATCCCATAAAGAGAATTGAAATTTATATTTTGCTTTAGCTAAAATATTGCTAAAGTTTTATAACCTATTAAGAAAATTAAAAAATATTATGGATCCGAAGCGCCAGTTAATGATTTTGGGATTATTGGTAGCCATGCCAGGTTATTACGCTTTAGCATTATTTCTATACATGATAATTAGACCCGATCCAAACAATTCTTGGGGAGCACTTATTTATACTTTTTCACAATTAATAGGTTTCATAATCTTGCTTCAGATAGCTAAAAGGGAAAATGGTGGGTTTAGATCAATATACATAGGAAGTTTAGGATGGAAGGAAGTAGGACTTGCTATATTTTTATGGTTCATAGCATTTACACTTTGGCTACCCATCAACTACGTTTTAAGTTACCTAAATATTCCACCATCAAGGTGGGGATATAGTGTTCAAGGATTAAATGCAATTCCAGTTGCAATCTGGGCACTAAGTGCAGCATTCTTTGAAGAGGCCTTTTTTAGAGGTTATGCATTAACTAGGCTACCTAAATTAATCAATAGTACTAAAATCTCTGTAATTATTAGTGTGCTGGCTTTCGCTGCAATACATTTAAGATTCGGATTAGGATTATTCATTTATATTATAGTATGGGCTACAATAATATCTATCCTCTTCTTAATAACAAAGAACACATGGTCCTGTTTCCTATATCATGCGATAAATAACATAATTGTTGATTTCATCATATATGGAAGATAAATGGATGTTTCAATGAATTTAGCTTAGGTTTGAATATATGCACTTTTCATATCTGAAGAGCTTCTTAATTTTATTACTCGAGACAATATTTCGCAAAGTGAATCGAAAGTGTTATGCGACTATAAGAAGTTCTTCTGTTAAATCTTTTTTCTTTAACGTTTGTTGTTTAATTCGTATCCTAAATATCCGCATATTCTTTAGATCTTAAAAAAGGTAAGTAAGATAATAATAAACATCTTTTACTTCTTACGGAAAAGCTAACAAGTGGATATTAATTAAAGCAACATTAAAGCGGTTTCGCGCTTCATAAAGTTCAAACAATATTTAAGCAGTTTCACAATCCTTATTATAAATTGTGACATTTACTTTTTAAATTTTAAAAAACAATACAGAACGGAATTACTACTCTTGAATGCAGGTTGGTTATTAATTACTATTCTCTTGAGACTAAAGAGAGCCCATTTTATGTTGTATACTTTTATAAACTTTTGATTTCTAAAAATAGGATAATTTTAATTTTTATTTAATTTTTATTTAAATAATAATTACAATATTTATAAAATAATGGAGATATTATCCAGGCTAAGGTACAGTGATATGAAACTAAAAGTAGAAAATTTCGGGCCGATACATTATGCAGATATCGAATTAAAGCCCCTAACGGTTATCATTGGAAAAAACAATGCTGGAAAGTCTATGTTAGCTCAGCTTATATTTACTTTAATGAGATTAAGAGAAAGTATTAATCCAAGCTATATTTTAAAACCATTTCTTCCTCACATATTCTCTATTCCAGAAAATACTCTAATTGGTATTCTTCAGCATTTTCTTTCAGTTGAGAACTTCCAGCGAAGAATAAAAGAAACTAAGGAGTTAACTCCCTTTTCATACTTGAAAATAGTATTAGATGTGATAATCGATTCTTTTACACATTCTTTAAATAAACCCTTGGGTAGCTTTTTAGAAAGAAGTTTTGCTATAGAATTTAAAAACTTAGTAAATCTTTATTCCGATTATACTAAAGCAGAATGTACCTATAATGAACATTTAATAGTTGAATTTACAATAACTAAAGAGGGTAATCTAAGCGCTAGATTCGATGTTAAAACGATAGAGGAATTAATTGATAATATACTTAGGGATAAAGAAATTAATGAACTTATAGAAAAAACTCTTAGTCTTAAGGATAAGAGAGACTTTGCAATAGATATGGTTATAATAATAAAAATACTCACAGAATTTTTATTTCCTGAAAGCCTTCCATTATCACCTTTATACATACCAGCTGGCAGGGCCGGATTATTAGAAGGTTATGAAGCCGTATCTTCTGCATTAATAACTCTTGCACCCGTAGCTCCTCTAAAAGGTATAACCATGCCTCCAATGCCTGCTATGGCCTCAGAATTCTATTCTCTCTTAATACAATTAGAAGGAAAGAAAGGTCCCTTTGGAAAAATATCAGATTTATTCAAAGAATTACTTGAAGGTGAGATCGTACTTGAAAAATTAAAGCTTCCTGAAGGTAAGAGTAAGATGGTTTATAAGTTTAAATTTAAAGATAAAGAATCTTCCATAGACTTAATACATGCAGCTTCCATGGTCAAAGAATTATCTCCAATTTACTTGATTATAAGGGAGCTTGCCGATAAAGGCTCCCTTATTATAATAGAGGAACCAGAATCTCATCTACATCCAGCTGCTCAAATTAAACTTATGGAAATTTTTGCAAAGCTTGTAAATGAAGGACTTAATATATTGATTACAACTCATAGCGATCTTCTTTTGAGAAAGCTTGCTCAACTAATAATGGAGAGCTCAAGCAAGAAAACTAATGTTTACCTTAAACCTGAAGATGTGGCTGTGTACTTGTTGAAACCTAATGAAAAAGGATTTATCTCACAGAAAGTCAACATCATTGAAGGATTGCCAACTTTTGATGAAGTTATCGAACAACTCTATGAAAAAGAAAAGGAGCTAAGCTACTTATATTTTCAAAAATAAATGAATGGAACTTCCTCCTGAGCTTTATAATTGCTTATGTGACATAAGCGAATGTAAGGAATGCAGAGGAAAAGTATGTTTAAAAGCTGATGGAAAACAATATCTTCATATAAAAGTTAACGGATGTTTGGAAATATCTCCTAATTTAAAAAGGGCGGATTGCGTAATTCTTCATCCTATTCGTAAAGATCGAATTCATGTGTTTATTATAGAAGTAAAAACAAGACATTATGATTTAGATGAAGTAAAAGAAAAAATGGAAAATACCCTAAAAATATTAGATGGTATTTTAAATTGTTCTTTGGTTCCTTTTCCTGTAATATATGCTGAATCGCATGGATGGATTAAGAGGTATGCTTTAGTAAAGAAAATAGAATATAAAGGAAAACGGTATCTCATAGATTTTAGAAAATACTGCGAAGATATTCGAGAAGCCGAACGCATTTTAAAAGAAAAGTAAATAAACATTTTACTCACCCTCAGATGCTAGATATAGTCACAAATCAATAGTGGAACAATGAAACACTTTGAAAAGCTAACTTTCGATCTTTTCAAGGCAATAAGTCAGTTTATCTAGAGGAATGGTAAAAAGCCATAACACAAATAAACAGAGAACCATTCCATTTATATTTTTTAAACCCTGAGACGGGGAAATGGGCTCTCATTAAAAACAAACAAAATATTTACCTATATTTTTCCAATTTTCAAACCATTTACAGCAATAATATCCTTGTCTCCTTAAGCTTACCTGTTGTTGGATCAACTGTTAAACCTAGAGCTTCGAGAGTTAAAACGCCTATCAAAACATCTTTAAGCTCTCTTGAGATAAGAACAGGAGTAACCGCACGTTTACCTTCCATTTCTATCAATGCAAAGCTTTCATCAAGTTCCGTCTCACCTTTAGCCGTCTCAACCTTCCTTCTTCCTATTATTTTGAGATTCAGTTTTTCATGAACCCAAAAAGGTATAACAGTGAACGTTGCGCCGGTATCAACTAGAGCTGTGACCTTAACTTCTTGAGCTGTCATAGCATTTATTAGTTTTGCATTAACCCAAACATGACCCATGCTTTCTAATCTTAAAATGGTAAAAATGTTATTTATAATTAAAATATTTTCGTATTTTTATTAACTTATAAGATTATATAATTTTTTAAAGCGAAACTAAACTCTAACGCTTCTAATAGCAATTCTTAATATAGGATCAGGTATGTAGTAATATCCGTCATCTTCTGCTATAAGCATGGCATTCTTTAAATTCATAAGTATATCTCTTAACACTTTATTGTTTATCATAAGCTCATTTTTTATCTCGCTCCATCTAGCTCCTATACTAATAATTCTTAAAGCTTTGATGTAATTTTCCTTTTTCTTTCCTTTAAGAAAGTTTTCAATTTCTTCTTCAAAAATTTTTACGCCTTCATCTATAACATATCTTAAAG
>JAVVGB010000030.1:0-14145 GCA_032249315.1 Thermoproteota archaeon | reverse complement strand
AAATTGCATTTCTGCAAGGATCCCACCATCTTAATATTCTAGCTTTGGCTTTTTCCGCATCAAAAAGATCTTCAAATTTTGTTTCCGGTATTTCCAAATCTTTTTTAGTTAGTATAGAAGTGCTTATTTCACCTAACCAAGATATATCTATTATTTTCATTTCTAAATTTAACAAATTTGAAATTTTAGTAATACAGTATTTCTCTTCTTCAAAAGTTCTTTGACCATAATTACAAAATATAATTTTTATATCGGCTGGTTTTATTCTATGATAAACATAATATAAGGCTGTTACGCTATCTACTCCACCACTAACTAAGCAAATTGCTCCTCTTTTACCCATTATATGATTTTATAAACAATATCCTTTTCTCTAACTCGATCTTTAACTTTTAAACCTATTTTTTGTCCTGCAAAAGCTCTTTCTATATTCTTTTTTTCTATTTGAATGGATTCAACAACTTGTTCAAAGTTAGTAGTTGATCCTTTTATTAATATTTTATCTCCAACAGATATTTCATCATTTAATTCTATTACTGCTACATTTATCTTTGGATAATAATGAGTAACTTTTCCAATTACTTTTAATTTTCTTTCTTCCATATTTTGTGAATGAAAATGAAAATATAAAACTCTAATTCTAACTCTAGCTTGAAAGTCTAAGTTTTTTATCTATAAAAGAGCTTTAGCTATTTTAAATGCAAGCCTAGGATGAGATAGAAGTTTCAAAGCAACCTTTTTTATATCTAAACCATTAGCTAAGTCAAGAATATCTTCAGCAGAAAGAATATCTGCAAGTTCATCTAAATCTTCATCAGGTAAATTTTCTAGTACTCTCATAGCTTTTAGACTTTTCTTTATTCTTAAACCCCAATATTCATCATATCTCCTTCGATATTCTAACAATCTTTCCCTTGAATTATTATTTTCTAAAGCTGCTTTTGCAGCAACTTCACCAGCAATTTTTCCAGCAGCAACACTGCTATGTATTCCAGCACCTGTTAAAGGAATTACCGTTCCTGCAGCATCTCCTATAAATATTACACCATCAAGAACATCATTACTTATCATTCCTCCTATAGGAACAGGAGCACCTCTATAATCTATTACTTGTGCATCACCTAATTCATCCTTAAAATCTTGTATAAATTTATCTAAGAAAATCTTTGCAGGGGCACCTCTAACACCTACCCCTACTTCAGCCATTTTTTCATTTTTTGGGAAAATCCATGCATAACCTTTAGGAGCCCATTTATTGGAAATGTAGAATCTCACAGCATCTACATCTCTAAATTTTTTTCCTACCATTATATATTGAACGGTAGGTATAGGTTCGGATTTTTCATTTACACCCAAACATCTTGCTACTGTTGAATTAAATCCATCTGCTGCAATTAAAACTTTACATGTGTATTCACTTTGGGTAGTTTTAACCTTTACTAATTTTTTCTCTTTATCAAACATTACATCTTTAACTTCTTCCCTTACTCTTACATTAGCACCATAATCACAAGCATGAATAACCAATTCTTGAATAAATCTAGATTTATTTATCAAATATCCTTTTTCTTTAATATCTATTCTTTTTAAAGAAGGAGAATAGACTTGAGCATAAGCAGTATTTACAATTATTTCATTTTTTATAGGCATTTCTGCAGTTTCAAACAATTTTGAACCAGTCGCTTCTCCGCAAGGTTTATTTGCTTGAATGGTAGGATACTTTTCAATTATTAAGGTTTCAGCACCAAATTTTGAAGAAAATTTAGCTGCTGAAGCTCCCGCAGGTCCTGCACCTACAATTATTACATCATAATTAGTTTTCATTAAAAACTTTTATTATTATAGCTTTAAAAATCTAATCTTTTATTTCACTAAGCTTTTTAATCAGATATTTATCAATTATAGCAGTTAATCCATATTTGCTGAAGGCTTCAAGTTCTGATTTACACTTTAACTTTAAAAACCAATTTATTTGCTCATTCCAAAATTCCTCTTCATATCTAGGATCTTTTTTCATTGTTTCTAATCTATGAAGATCCAGCTGATTTAAAGGAATGGAAGGAAGTTTGTATTTCTTGATATCTGAAGCCCATATTCCAAGCCATTTGGCTTCAGGAGTTGCAAGATCTTTTATATGTGCAGAAAGAGCAGAGCCTGAAATAATTACTCTCGCTATATGCATTCCCCACGGATCAGCATCAGTTAATATAAAAACAGGCAAGTTTAATTCTTTATTCAATCTTCTAATTAACATTCTTGTAAATCTTGGTGCTTGACCTCCTGTATCTATTAATATTGCATTTAATCTTTTATAAACTTGCTCTTCAACAAATCTTCTAAAAATTGCACCCTTTTCAATAGCTATAACCATCTTTGCACTACATTCAACAAACTTAGCTGTAGCGATAGATAAACCTATATTTTTACCATCAGGATCTGTTTGCAAATTTACTCTTTGTCCTCTATGTGTTTCAGGCATTGTATATTCGATTGTTAAATCTCCAAAAATTGAGCTTTTTTCTTCAGGTATTATATGAAAGTATTCTCTTGGATAACCTAAAATGGTTTCTATTTCTACAACTATCTTATCTGATTCATCTTGCTCATCAAATTTAATCTTAATATCGTTGAAAGAATTGTAATATAAATCTCTAAGACTACATGATTTTCCTTTCTTAACTAAATTTTCTTTAGAAAAATATGAAACCCAAAGTAATTGTGCAAATATCTTAGCTTGTCTTACATTTGAAGCTTTTCTTGTTATTTTTTTATCTCCTAGTTTTACTATTTTAGAATATTTATCGTAAATAATATTGCTTACTGTTCTTTGCGGTAATGTAATACTGGGATAATTGTTATTCAAAATGTCTTCTAGTATTTTTTTACCTATTTCTTTAAATTTATTTAAAACTATTTCTTTATCCATTGTTGATAATGGTTTCCAAATTTACTTTTTTTATTTCTGCTTCGCTCAACTTGCATGAGAAATCAAAAATTTTCTCCAAATATTCTTTTAGATAACTATATCTTATTTTCTGGTATTCATATAACCTTTTTTTGTTTAAATATGCTGATAATTTTCTTGCATTTTTTCTAATGGATAGTTCTATTTCCTTTGCTAATTCAGGAACATTTGCAATGTATTCTTTTCCCAATGTTTTATAAGGTATTTTGGTTGAACAAACATGAACGAAAAAAGCCACAGGTTCTTTATAAATATCTATCTTATATATATTCCAGTTTATTTGTTTTATAACTTTCATAGAAACATCATTGTAGCTATCATAAATTAAAGGTATCTTATTAGCAAATCTGAACAAATTTATTTCATTCTCAACAGGTACCGGTATATTTCCTCCATATGCTATAGCTGTTTCTACTATGAAAGGATGGCCTTCGTAGCTTGAAGGTTTTCTTGAATTATATGCTACAAATTCTGGAGTAAAAATTTCTTTAATACCTATAACAAAATTTTCTCCAACAGAAGATAAAGATGTTGCCGAAGGTTTTTTAAAATTATAACTTTTAAAAATATTATATAGTTTTATTATTTCTTCATCTTTTAATCTTCTTACATTTAAATCTGGATTTAAATTAAGTTTATTAATTATATCTTCAGCTGTTTTATTACCAATTTTTTGAAAATTTTTAACTAAAAAATCTTTTAGATTTTCTTTTTTATTAAGATATATTAGTCTTTTTAGCATTTCCAAATCTATTCCCTTAGGATGAAGTGGTGTTTCTTCAGGAATTTTTGGTAGTAAGGTAGATTTTCTTTTAAAAATGTACGAACCATAGTTATCAATGAAAATCAAGTTCATATAAGGAATAAGAATTGAAGTTTGGAATAAGTATTCTAATATCTTTTTTCTAGCATTATAATAATTACCTAAAAATTTAAACTCAATAATTAAGCCATGCCATCCTTCACGATTTTCTAGTGTTTCGTATCTTAAAATATTAGGTTCATTTTTAAGAATGTCTATTTTCATTTCAAAAAAGTGAATCAATTTATTTCCCAAAGTCGAAGTAAATATTTGAACAGGACTATTAGTAGTTATTTGACCATAAAGGATGGCCATTTTTCCACCTAAGCCAAATATTCCTCTATGTTGCCTTAATGCAAATTTTGAACCATAAAGCACTTTTCCAAAAGCATAAGGGACATTCTCTTTAGGAATCCCTATTCCATTATCCTTTACTTTAATTTTAATAATTTTATTTTCTTCTCCATCCCCTATTTCGTTAATTATTACTTTTATATCAGGTAATATTCCTCCTATTTCACAAGCATCTAAGGAATTTTCAACGAGTTCTCTTACTATTGTATAACATGCCTTAGTAGGATTTTCAAAACCTGCGATTTCTTTATTCCTATAAAAGAATTCTGAAGGTGATATTTCTTCAAATTTTAACATAAAAATATTTTTCTAAAAGATTTAATAACCTTGCGGTGCAGAAAACTGTTTCATTTTTCTCTCTCTTATCACCTTCTCAAGATATTTAAATAATCTTGAATGGGGAGAGCCATCAACTATTATTTGTATGGCATTTTTAGCATACTCTATTTCATCATAACTTCCTATCAATGCTATTTTTGAATCCGAAATATAAATACTACATCCAGTAGCTTCGCTTATTCTTTTCTTTATTTTTCCTTCTTCTCCGATTATTCTTGCAAGAATCCTAGATATATCTTCTTTATTATCAATGATGGTTTTTAGCTCAATTAAATATAGCATATATTCATCTGTAAGCAATTTTTTAGCATCTATTTCATCCACACCTAAAGTTAAAGAAATTAAGAAATCTCTCATCTTTACTACATCACTACCTCTTCCCTTAGATATTATTACAGCATTTAAATTCTCTTTATTTAAAATGACTTCGGTATTTGTTATCTCTTTAGCTTCTTTAAGTAGCTCAGGATTTTTATTTAAATAATTAAAAAATTTCTCATTCAATGGAACTACCAAATTAATCTGCATGTTATATTAATAATAACATATCTTCCTATTTAATATTGTGAAAAGAATCGAAAAAGATTCAGAAAAATTCGCTACTGTAGAAGAGGTTTTTGACCATTCAACAGTATTTTCAGCTTATAAATTGATAAGAAAAGGAGTTTTGGACAGGTTTAACGGTGTAGTTTCTACAGGAAAAGAATCAAGGATTTATTTAGCTTTTGATAAAAATGAAAATCTCTATGCCGTAAAAATATACTTAACTACTTCTGCAGAATTTAAAAAAGGAATGCAAAAATATCTAGACCTAGAAGAACTTAAAATTTATAGAAGAAGCTTTAGACTGGCGGTATTTGAATGGTGCAAAAAAGAATATAACCATCTTAAAATAGCTTATGAAGCTGGCGTTAAAGTTCCTAAACCTATAACTTATATTAACAATATACTTGTTTTGGAATTTATAGGAGATGAAGGAAAACCTGCACCTTTGCTAGCTGAAACAAATTTGCCAAATTACACTGAAACTTACGAAAAAATAATAAATTATATTGAAGTGCTTTATAAAGTTGGCATTATTCACGCAGACTTATCAGAATATAATATACTTATTCATAACGGAGAACCATATCTTATAGATTTTGGTCAATCAGTTAAAAAAAATCATCCAAACGCTCTTATTTTCCTTCTAAGAGATATTAAAAATATAAATAAATTTTTTAAACAGAAAAAGGTTCAAATTATAGATGATTTAAAATTATTTAATAAAATAATTGGTTAACTTTCTCCTTTTAATCTACTTAGATAGTTTAACTTTTCTAACTCTTTTAATTCAGATCTTTTGTATATATGTAATAAATCCCCCCTTGTTTTTTCTTGCATCCCATACCATGGTAAGACTAATACTATATCACCTTCTTTTAACCATTCCTTCTTTTTAAATTTTCCAGGTATTCTGCAAATTCTAATTTCATTATCTTCGCACCTAACTTTTACCCTATCATAACCTAGTGATTGAATAACTTCTCCTAATAATTCTCCTTCTTTAGGAATTCTTACCGATTTACTTTCTTCTTCTTTACTCACTTACATACTATTTTTAAAAAGGGAATATAAATCTTTTACTGATATGTTGAGAAGAACTGCAAAATGGGTCTGACATAATTTTTCCAATTTTTAATTAGATAAATGGAATTTTCCCACTTCAGAGATACATGCTATGGTCTATAATTTACAAAGAAATAAAAGCCACGCCCTTTAGGGCGGGATGTAAAGATTTAAATATTTTTAAAGAAATTTTTTATTAAGAATGGCAGTAACGCTTCTCCCCAGCTTGACCGAGGGCTTAATGGGACTGAGGGAGAAGCATTCAGCATACAGCAAACCTTTAATTTTTTGTTTTTCTATGAGGGATCCCCTTTTAATCATAAAATCTCGGGACCTGAGAAAAATATATGGGGGTGGTTCTCTGTGCCACCCGACTGCCCCTCATATGCGAGATGTAGCTCCGAATCAATGAGGGGAACAATGAAACGTTTTGAAAAGGGTACCCTCGACCTTTTCAAGGCGGGGAGGAAGTCAGTGATTTCTACTGATTGAAAAAGCGAAACTTCTAAACTGTAAAAATGATATAAGCCTAATGCCTCTCTTAATGTGTAAACTTGCACTTTAAGAGCTAAAATTCACGATAACAAAATCGTATATCTTTTTTTTGCTCCCTTTTTTAGTGAAAAACTTTCTTTAATTTTTAAATTGTATCTTTTTCCAAAATTTTTTGCAAATCTTCTAGCTTCACTTAAATTAATGAAGTAAACATCAATTCCATAATTATAAATTTCCTTCTTTACAATAATGTTGGTATTTTGATACTTTGATTCCGTTTCTAAATCAAATTCTCTTACCAAATTATGATTCCTGCTTCTTAATTGAATAATTGCATCATAATCTTCAATTTTATATTTTAGACAAGAATTGCATAATTTCTTTTTGACTTGAATATCAATATCCTTAGTAATTTCATAAAACTCATCAAATTCAGTTAAGAATACCTTTAAAAACATGATACCATTTTTCATATTATCAAAATCAACTTTAATATCTAATTCATCAATTTCTACACCCTCTTTTAAATAAATACTTTTTTCCAATCGCTTTAAAATAAAGTTCACTAATTCCTTAGAACTTTTAACTTTTTTCCATCCATTATCCCAGTAAGAGAAACATGAAGGACATATTGTAAGTTTTACTTCCTTAATTTTTTCTATGAGATTTTCATGTAGAAAACAATCCAAACATAAACCTTTAGAAAAAGAGATTTTATTTGAAAATTTACCACATAATATGCATGTTCCTTCCATCATTCTACAATTGGGCTAATTGCACCGCATGCCAAGCATTTCAAAAATATATTCTTTCTTTCTTTTTCAAGTACAGTATCATTGGAATTACATATCGGACACAATACGTATTTTTTTATGTAATATTTTAAACTCATATTTACTTTTTCAAAGGAAAATTTACCAAAAAGAACCAAAGTATCATCCTCTATCATTCCATTTACCGCAAATTCTTTAAAGAAAAAGCTTGCAAGCTGTTGCTTATCTCTATTAAGTTTTTCTGAAATTTCTTTAAAGTTAGTTATTATTGTTCTATTTTTTACATTATTAACAATAGCTACAGGAGGTTCAAATCTACTTGATCTTTCAGTTCTAACTTTGATTTGGGATAGAGCTCTCTCTAACATTTTTTCATAATGAAAAATGCTAAGTTGTTTTTTATCCGTCATTTTTTATTTTATTTATTATTTATTAATTTATGAGTAAAATAAATGTAGCGATAATTGGTGGTTCTGGACTTACAAAATTGTTTAAAGATATAAAAGAAATTAAACATATTTTGACCCCGTTTGGAATTTCTCAACCGTTAGCTATAAGCGAAATAAATAATAAGAAAGTTTTGTACACTAATAGACATTCTTTACCAGGCTCCTTTGAATTTGCCCATGTTTTACCACCTCATTTAATAAATTATAGAGCAATGATATATGCAATAGCGAAACTAGGTGTTAAAAGAATAATAGCTATAAATTCTGTAGGAGCACTGAAAAGAGATTTTAAGATATCTTCATTAGCTTTACCTAACCAGTTTATAGATTTTACTAAAAAGAGAGATTATACATTTTTTGAATCTAAATATTACGGCGATGATGAAATTTTGAAAGATTCTGCTAAAGTAAAACATGTAGATGTAACATCTCCTTTTTGCAATGAACTAATTAATATAATATATAGTAAAGCAAAGGAAAAAAGCATCGATATACACTTAGGTGGTTGTTATGTATGTACTGAAGGTCCGAGATTGGAAACGCCTGCTGAAATTAATTTCTTTAGATTAATAGGCTGTGATTACGTAGGTATGACTTTAGTACCAGAAATAATTCTTGCTAGAGAATTAGGTTTATGTTATGCTTCTATTTCAATTATTACTAATTATGCTGCTGGAATGCAAGAAAGAGTTTCGTTGGAAGAAGTTATACAAGTTTATCGTTCTATTGAGAATGTGCTTTTGGATCTATTAAGAGATGTAATTAAAGAATTACCTGAGGAGAAGAGCTGTAAATGTTAATTTTTTATCTATTTTCTTCTTGACTTGAAGGTTAAGCTATCAATCTTTAGTATAGAAAATGTCTAATTTATTTGACGTCATTTATTCAAATTTAATTTTAGGGTAACCCTAAAATTTATATACCTAACAGATTATTTAGTAATTAGATATGCCAGAAAAACTAAAGTTTTTTGATGTAGCATCTAAGAAGTTCTTTGAAACAGACAAATACGAAATAACTGAAAAACTTACAAAAACGGGAAGAGTAATTAGAATTGCATATGCTTTAAGTCCATATACAGGAAAGAAGACTGCAAGAATTCTAGGGCCCGTAAAGAAATAAAATACTTAATTAAATTAAATTTAATTTTTTCTACTTTTTTAAATAAAATTAAAAAATTTATTAAAGATCGGGAAAAAATTAAGGCGTATTGTATCTAACTACGGTTATGCTATTAATTTTTAATTACTAATATTTTTTAAACACCTCAGCTGAAAAGAATTTAATGAAAGATTTTCAAAGAGTATTGGTTACATGTGCTTGGCCATATATTTATACTATACCCCATTTGGGTAATTTAATAGGTTCAGTTTTATCAGCAGATGTTATAGCTAGATATCATAGATTAAAAGGAAAAGAAGTAGTTTTTGTAAGTGGCTCGGATGAACATGGAACTCCAATAGAAGTAGAGGCAATAAGGCAAAATAAACATCCTAAGGAATTAACCGACGAAAATCATTCAATAGTAAAAAAATTATTTGAAGATTGGTGGATATCATTTGATAATTATACGAGAACAGAAAATGAATATCATAAAAAGTTTGTAAGAGAATTCTATTATAAACTCTATAAAAATGGCTATTTGTTTAAGAAACAAATAATTCAACCTTTTTGTGAAAAATGTAATCGATACTTACCTGATAGATTTATTTTAGGAACATGCCCCTACTGTGGTTATGAAAAAGCAAGAGGGGATCAATGCGAAGAATGTGGAAACTTATTAGAGCCTACTCAGCTAATAAATCCTAAATGCGCAATATGCGGTAATAAACCAATAAATAAGACAACAGAGCATTTTTTCATAGATTTTCCTAAATTAAGAGATGAAGTTATTAAATATATTCAGGAAAATGAATATTTTGATAAAAGAATTAAAACAATTAGTTTAAATTATA
This sequence comes from Thermoproteota archaeon, assembly GCA_032249315.1. Taxonomy (GTDB): domain Archaea; phylum Thermoproteota; class Thermoprotei; order Gearchaeales; family Gearchaeaceae; genus SCGC-AAA471-B05. The sequence continues at coordinate 4,405 of JAVVGB010000030.1, read as the reverse complement.
TAAAAGATGAATTCAAAGCAAGAGCTTTAACAAGAGACAATAAATGGGGAATTCCTGCTCCTTTTGAAGGTTACGAAAATAAAACAATATATGTTTGGTTTGAAGCAGTACTAGGATACATTTCAGCAACCATTGAATATTTCAAAGGCAATGATGAATGGAAGAAATTCTGGTTTGATAATAACACTTTAACTTATTACTTTATAGGAAAAGATAATATACCCTTCCATTCAATTATATTTCCTGCTTTATTGATCGCAACAGGAGAAAAATATAATTTACCACATATAATATCAGCTACAGAATTTTTGACCTTCGAAGGTAAGAAATTTTCTAAAAGCCAAGGCATAGGTATTTGGATAGATGAAGCTTTAAAAATTTTAGACGTCGATTATTGGAGATACTATTTAATTTATGTAAGACCTGAAGAAAGAGATACCGAATTTACTATAAATAATTTTATTGAAGTTATTAATTCTCATTTAAATGATACCTTAGGCAACTTTATATACCGCGTTACCTCTTTTATAAAGAATAACTTTAACTATATAATTCCTGAAGCAAAAAATCTTCAAGAAGAAGAAATAAAAGTACTAAATTTAAGAAACGAACTCATAAATAAAGTAGATAAATCTTTGAGCGAAGTTAGATTAAGAGAAGCATTGAATTTTGCTATGGAAATTGCAAGAGAAGGAAATAGATATTTAAATGAAAGAAAACCATGGGAAGCAATAAAAAATGATATTGAATTAGCTGCGAATATTATATATACTGCTTCTCAATTAATTAACTCATTAAGCATAGTTTTATTTCCATTTATACCCAAAACTTCTCTAAGAATAAGAAGACAATTAAACTTAAATGAAAAATTAGATTGGAATGAAGCTTTCAAAGAAATAAAACATATTAAAATTAATGAGCCAGAAATTCTCTTTAGAAAAATTTCCGCTGAATTTATACTTAAAAAATTGGAAGAAATTAGAAGTCGATAAATATTTTTAAAGAAAAATTTTAAAACAAAGATGCTCAAATAATAGTGTATGACTAAAAAATTCTATATTGAAACATTCGGATGTACGTTTAACGAAGCTGATAGTAGATTTATCTCTCATTCTTTAAAGGAATTAAATTATTATCAAGTTAATGATCCAAATGAAGCTGATTTAATAATAATTAATACTTGTTCAGTTAGATCTGAATCTGAAAATAAAGCAATAGAAGCTTTAAAAAGATATGGTAAAGTAGCTGATCAAAAAGGTTCCAAGATTTTAGTTACTGGTTGCATGGTTAAATTAAATCCTTTTAAATTATACGAAATAAGAAAAGATGCTATATATGTAACACCATCATTAATAAAGGAAATACCAAAAATAGTAAACGAACAATTAGAAAATAATTTGTTAATAGGAGGAAGCGATCGATTATATGATATAATACCGAAATATGAGGGAGGGGTGACTTATATATTGCCAATATCTTCAGGTTGTTTAGGAAGCTGTACTTTCTGTTCAGTAAGATATACAAGAGGAACACTATATAGTTATAGACCTTCTGAGATAAAAAAGGCTTTTATTGAAGCAGTTGAAGGTGGAGCTAAGGAAATTTATATTACTTCCCAAGATAATGCTTGCTATGGATTAGATATCCAAACTGATTTATGCGAACTAATAGAAGGGTTACTAGAATATAAAACAAATAAAGAATTTAAAATAAGAATAGGAATGTTTACTCCATGGTTTGCATTTAGGCTGGTCAATAAACTCAAGAAAATATATCATAATAAAAGAGTCTACAAGTTCTGCCATGTTCCAGTTCAAAGTGGAGATGATAGAGTATTAAAAGATATGCAAAGACCTCATACCGTTAGCGAATTTATAGAATTCATTAATGAGTTGAGAAGTGAGCATCCAGATCTTTTCATTGCTACAGATATAATTGTTGGATTTCCTATAGAAGATGAAGAAGCTTTTGAAAATACGGTAAAACTGGTAGAGAAATTAGAATTTGATAAAGTACATATTGCACAATATTCGCCGAGACCATTTACAAAAGCCGCATTTTATGTACAGCTTCCAGATTCTGTTAAAAAGCAGAGAAGTAGAATTTTAACTAAAATTGCAGATGAAATTTCTTATAAAAGAAATTTAAAATTTTTGGGCAAAAAATTAAACGTATTAATAATAGGAGAAGGAGAAAAAGGATATTTAGAAGGTAGAGCTTACGATTACAGATGCGTAATTGTTAAATCAGAAGAAAAAAGTTTAATAGGCAAATTTATTGATGTAGAAGTTAAAGATGTAACGCCTCACTATTTGATTGCTTCGCCACTAAATTAGCTTTTTACCAATTCATTTATTTTTGTTTTCAAAATTTTCCATGATAGAGACATTGTTCTAGGATGAGAAGCCTTTACATCATCCAATCTTTCTATAGTAGCGTTATAAGGAGCATTTTTTACCAAAGCTGGATTCTCATAAGCTTCTTTAACTATATTTTTTAACGCATTAGCAAAAAATTCAATATTTTCCTTTGTTTCATCTTCCGTAAATTCTATTAGTAACGCTTCATCTACTATCAAAGGAAAGTATATCATGCTAGGATGTACTCCGTAATCGAGAAGTCTTTTAGCAACATCCTTTGCATCTACACCTGTTCTGTCCTTAAGAACTTTAGCTGAAAGCAAGCATTCGTGGAAACGCATAGCGTTTTTATCATGAGTCAAACTAACTTCAGAAACATCTTTCATAAGCTCTATGAAATATCTTGTATTTTCTACAGCCTTTTCTCTAGCTTCCTTTAAACCTTCGTATCCTTTTAATAAAATATAAGCAAGTGCCTTTATTAATACTAAAGTATTTCCGAAATTTTCCTTAACTCTTCCTATAGATTTAGGCAAATTATAATTTAAGTAATATTTTTTCCCATCAAACTCTATTACAGGCACAGGTAAAAATTCCTTTAAAAATTCTTTAACACCAAGAGGCCCAGCTCCAGGCCCTCCGCCTCCATGCGGAGTTCCAAAGGTTTTATGCAAATTTAAATGAACAATATCAAAACCCATGTCGCCTGGTCTAACATAAGTTATTATCCCATTTAAGTTAGCCCCATCGTAATATAATAATCCTCCTACTTCATGAACCATTTTAGAAATTTCTAAAATATCTTTTTCAAATAATCCAAGCGTGTTTGGATTTGTAAGCATCAAGCCTGCTGTTCTCTTAGATAAGAGCGACTTTAATTCATCAAGATCTACTGTACCTTCTTTATTTGATTTAACAGTTACAACTTTAAATCCTGCCATAGCTGCACTTGCAGGATTTGTTCCATGTGCAGAATCAGGTACAATGATTTCATTTCTAAATTCCAATTCCTTATTCAATTCGTGATACTTTCTAATTATCAAAACTCCTGCAAATTCTGCATGAGCACCTGCAGAAGGCTGAAAAGAAAATTTGTCCATGCCTGTAATCTCACAAAGGAATCTTTCAAAAGTATAAAGTAATGAAAGTAAGCCTTGAATATTTTCTTCAGGTAATTCTTCATGTAAATAAGCAAGCTCTTTAATTGTTGCGAGTTTGTCCATAATTTTGAAATTATATTTCATTGTACAAGAACCCAAAGGATATGTACCAATATCTATTGCATAATTCATCCTTGATAGTCTGGTAAAATGTCTTACAACAACAGATTCGGGAAGATTAGGAATATTGGGTTCTTTATCTCTTAAAATTTCACTTGGCAATAATTCATAGATACTTTTCAATTCTTCTTCATTAACCCAATAGGTATGGTCAGACTTAATGTTTTTATATTCGAAAATTAATTTTTCAGGATAGCGTGGTTGCCTAAACATGTTTACCAATCAAATTATTAATTTCATTACAAACATTATCATAAACAGATTTATCTTGCATTTCATTTACTCCTAATAGCAAACAGTTTTCATAGCCTTTAAATTCCTTTAATGATTTTCCAAATAGAATTCCTTTATTAATTAATTCTTTTCTTAATAAATCTGGTTCAATAGTATTCAATTTAATTACAAAATTTCGAAAGTAAGAAGAATTAAACAACGGAGAAACAATTCCGTTGATCTTGGATAATTTTTCAATAAATGTTTTTGTATTTAATAAAATACGCGCAGCTAATCTTTTTAATCCTTCTTTTCCAAGTAAACATAAATTAATAGCTACTCTAACAGCTAACCAACTTTCATTAGTACATATATTTGATGTTGCTTTTTCTCTTTTTACATGTTGCTCTCTTGTTTGTATAGCTAAAACAAATCCAAGTTTTTTACCATCAATAGTTGTAGTAGCTCCTACCAATCTTCCTGGTAATAATCTAAGCAATTTTTGATCATTTTTTATTGCTAATATTCCTAGAGAAGGACCTCCGAAAAAGG